>CBDVCG010000176.1:0-5078 GCA_965372425.1 uncultured Anaerolineales bacterium | reverse complement strand
CTGCTCTTTGCCTCTCGATGTGCCTGAGATCGTCATCTATATAGGAATTGTCACAATAAGCTCGAAAGTGTTGGTCAAATATCAAAGGCGTGTCGTAGAGAATCGCCGGGGTTACAAGGGGAGCATGGGAAAATCGATTATTCCATTTCTGCATAGACCAGAGATGTGATCCTCTTCCCTAGTACGGCTGGTTCACTTCTGCCTTCAATCTTCAGCGTTAGATTCTCATCCAAAGGAGAATAGGACACCACCTGCACCCTGGCAGACGGCTTTAGCCCAAGACTGCTCAGGTGGCGGAGTAATTCAGGATCGTCATCTCGTACACGCATCACCTTAGCTACATCGCCGGGGCGCAGCTCGCTCAACCGAATACCAGAGGAAGAAGGAAGCTTTAAATCTCGCGTGGGGATCGGATCCCCGTGCGGGTCATGCGTCGGATCTCCCAGGAAATGGGCAACTCGTTCCTCGAAATCTTCCGAGATAACGTGCTCAAGCCGATCCGCTTCCTTGTGGACTTCATCCCAGCGGTACCCCAGCGTTTCTTGGAGGAACATCTCGATTAGTCTGTGATGTCGGATAGTTTCCAGGGCCACCTTTTCGCCGTCTCGGGTCAGCGCCACGCCCTTATGCTTCCTATACTCGAGGAGGGGTGGATGGGTCGCAGAAAGCTTCTGCACCATCCCCGTCACAGACGCTGGAGTCACCTCGAGCATTTCCGCCAGGTCTGTCGTGGATGCGCGCCCTCCGTTCCGCGTCAGCTCAAATACGGCTTTCAAATAATCTTCAACAGAGTGCGTGATGTTTTCTCTCATGCGCTGCCACTCCCGGGCAATCGCTCAAATCGCGATTGCAAACGAAAAACAGGGATCAAACCTTTCATAATAATACGCCAGCGATAAGTCTCCAGATTTGGGCTACAAAGAATGTCAGGGCAAAACCCATGAGCAGGGGTGCCAATGTCGCCACCGCCGTCCACTTCCTGCTCCCGGTCTCTTTAAAGATGGTGAAAATGGTCGTACTGCAGGGATTGTGCACAAGACTGAAGAGCATCACCGAGACCGCAGTGAGGAGCGTCCACCCACTCGCAGTCAGAATGGTCAGGGTCGTCTCTCCGGAATCCGGCTCAAACATCACCCCAGCGCCTGCGCCGACGTTATCTGCGCCCAGCATCATCACCGTCAACATCAAGATGGTCGGTATGACAATCTCGTTTGCAGGAATTGCCACAATGTAAGCGACCAGAATAATGCCGCTCATCCCAAACAGGAAACCGATTGGATTGAGAAAATTTATCGTATATTCTGCGATGCTCTGGCCTCCAATGGTCACATTCGCAATAAGCCAAATCACTGCGCCGGCGGGTGCTGCAAAAACAATCGCGCGCCAGAGGACGAATATTGTGCGGTCAATGATGGATGTGTATATCGTCTTTCCTACCTGAGGGGGGCGGTATGGCGGGAGTTCGAGGCTGAATGTTGAGACCTCGCCCTTCAACCAGGTTCGAGAGAGCGCGGCTGAGGCAAGGAAGGTGATGAGCACGCCCAGCATGGCGACCCCAACGACGGCCAGCGCAGACACAAACCCAGCGAGGTAGGTGGGGACCAGGGCGCCGATGAAGAGCGTTGCCAGGAGGATCTGCGTGGGCCAACGGCCATTACAAAGAGCGAAGTTGTTCGTGATAATGGCAATCAATCGCTCGCGAGGGCTATCGATGATGCGTGTGGATATCACGCCGGCTACGTTACAGCCAAATCCCATCATCATACTCAAAGACTGTTTACCGTGCGCGCCGGCTTTTTTGAAAATGTTATCGAGGTTGAATGCCACTCGCGGTAAATATCCGAGGTCCTCTAAAAGAGTAAACAGAGGGAAGAATATCATCATAGGTGGAAGCATTACGCTGACGACCCATGCCGTGGCAAGATAAACACCATCGATCAGAATGCCGCTCAACCACCACGGTAATCCAATCGCCGCCGCGAGGTCCAACAATAGAGGATAGATCGTCCCGATCAGGAATGACGCGATCAACTTTGAAGGATAGTTGGCCCCCGTAATTGTCAGCCAGAACACAAACGTGAAGAGTAGCAGCATGAGAGGAAATCCCCATATGCGGCTGGTCACCAGCCGATCGATGCTGCGGTCTAGATCAAACCGCTCTTTTTCTCCATGCCGAGTGACCGCTCTGTCCGCGATTCGGGTCGCATCCGTATAAATCGCTTCAACTAGATTTTCATGGATGTTTCCGCCAACTTCCCATCGGAGCTCTCTAGCATGAAAGATCAATTCGTTTGAGGTTGAAGCCGTCATGACACAGCCTCCACGCCCATATCCGGATCCCCTACGATCCCTGTGACTGCAGGTTCGGTATGCAGATCGCCGAGCTCTCCTCGAACGATGGCCTCCTCGATGCGTTTGTCGCCATCTAATAGCCGCAGCGCCACCCAGCGGGAATTTGGAAGTTCAGGAAACATCGCTTCAATATCGGCTTCGAGTGTCGAGACAGCCCTCTCAAGCTGAGGTGAGAGCGCCTTGATCCTGTGGGTTTTGTTTATTGTCTCCCCTGATGCCACATCATGCACCGCTGCCAGAAGTTCTTCAAGCCCCTCGCCCAGTCGAGCCACAGTAGGAACTACGGGTACGCCCAGGTCACGCGCCAGTCGGCGATCATCGACCTTGAGCCCGTGACGGTTTGCTTCATCCATCAGGTTCAGACAGATCACTGCGCGATTTGTGATTTCGAGTACTTGAAGGACGAGGTTTAAATTTCGCTCGAGTCGAGTGGCATCCACCACCACAATGGTGACATCCGGCTGTCCAAAGAGAATAAAATCTCGAGCAATTTCCTCGTCCATCGAGGTCGATAGGAGGGAGTAAGTCCCTGGAAGATCGACGAGTAGAAAGTGTTTATCTGCATATTCAAAACCACCTTCTGCTCGTGTTACAGTCTTCCCGGGCCAATTCCCCGTATGCTGCCGCAACCCAGTGAGTTCGTTGAACACGGTGCTCTTACCCGTGTTTGGATTTCCAGCGAGAGCGACGACATAATCCCACTCCTCCATGTCCACGCCAAGTTTTTTTAAATTTGCGGCGTGATGCACGGGACATGACACACAACCCGATGCTGCCGGACTATGCTTGTCAGCCATCATACCGACTCCTTAACCTTTTCAATATAGATGTGGGCCGCCTGCTCTTTACGAAGTGCGATGACCGCACCGCGGATGCGATACGCCATTGGATCTCCGGTAGGGCTTTGGAAATCAGCTTCAACCTCCGTCCCGGGGAGCAGGCCCAGATCCATCAAGCGACGTCGTTCTAGCCCTCGACTTGCTTGAGAGATGGCTACGACTATCCCTCGCTCACCAGGAGCCAGGACGGTCAGGGGCTCCCCGGAAATTGGCGCAACCTCGATCGTCGGAATGGGTACGACGAAGACATTTGCCGCCACGATAGGTGCGAGGATGTGCTCGTCGTCCCCGGCCCAGAAGCGGACTCGGTGGGGTTCACACTCGATAAGCCGCACTTCCAAACCCGGGTAGAGTTGCTCCGCCACGAGCTGAGCATACACGGCTTCAGGTTCGTCTTCGAGATGGTGAATCCTTACCGGGGTACCTACTTCCGCAGAGGTCAATGGGATGCCCTTCTCGACGATCAAGTTGCCATCGGCTGTAGGGATGGGGTCGCCGTGAGGGTCAAACCGGGGGTATCCCAGCCTTGCAGATAGCGTGTCCAGTTCATCAGGCGAAAGTTGATGCTCTTCCAACTCCGCTCGATCATGCCATTCGATTTCGGAATAGCCGGTCTCGTCGGCAAGATATCGTTCCCACAATCGATGAGCACGAATGATGTGCAGCGCAGCCGTTCGACCCTCCGCGGTCAGAATTATCTCGTTCCCCGAGAGCTCCGTGAGCTCACGCTCAACGAGTGATGAAACCTCTTCTGCGGCATCATCCATAGTGATATGCAGTGCACCAGCGAGGCTTCGAATGGACGGACGTTCGCCGTCCATTTCTGAAATGTAAATGTGCTTTAGTGCATCCTCGCTGCGCGCTCGGTCACCTAACTGCTGTGCACGCCGCCACCGAGGCACGACACCGGTATCGGCTCGAAAAAGCCAATAGATCAACAGCATTAATATTGCTGCGGCGACTAATGCGATTATTGGGTTATACATCCCGCGCACTCCAACAAACCATCAACCATCTCCGACCTCCCACATTCGTCGAACCAATTTTCAATCACGGTGCGATGAGGGATTGACCATGCTCTTGTAATTTGTTGTGACAATTTTATAATTTAGTATAGCCTAATTATTTGGGCGTGACAAGAGGTCCCTCAATGTGAAGAAGGGGCTGTCCCACAAGGATCGCACGTGATCGTCCCAGGATGAGTGAGAACAAGGGCTAAGGCGAGAGGGGATCAGGCAAGGTGGAATGGAGATTCTTGAGATTATCGTGCAAAGGCTGTTCTGAATGTCACGTATAAGCACCCGTATTCAATATCTCAACCATGTACCATCTCGAACCCACCTTGGGGGCGGAAATCCCCTATTAAGCTCAATGACAGGAACCATGTTTTTGGGACGTTCTCTGACCAGAGAATGGATCTTAGAAGCGGCCCTTTAAGGGGTTCGATTTCCAGAGATCGGTCCAAAAGCTCGACTCTGAGGCTGGTTGCCTTTCTTCGAAGGGGCCGCCACGAAGGGCGGTCCTGATTATGATGAACAACAGGGCGGGCACGAAGGCCCGCCCCTAGTGCGCCTGTGAGCGTGCATGGACAGAGAGGTGAAAGTCCTCTCCAGGCATGCGCTCTCCGGCCTGTAACCGACTGTAACTGCGTCGCCGCGAGGCGGGGTGGAGAGCAACAGGAGGTGAACGACCAGTCCGTAGGATGACGAACTCGAAACGGCCTTGTGTGTCTGGCGAGCCTGCTAGGGAATGATGAAGCCTGGACCTGCGGAAGCGGGAGAGCCATCGAGCTGATGGGTAGCGTGTAAAAGCGGCGATGGGAGCACATGGGGTGGGTGGAGACGGAATGGTCAGGAAGGCCGTGCACGTGAAGCAGGGAGACCTGTG
>CBDVCG010000175.1:0-5091 GCA_965372425.1 uncultured Anaerolineales bacterium | reverse complement strand
GGATCGCGGTCATCGCCTAGCATTGGAGAATAATTTCTCTAAGGGAGGTGCATGATGAAGAAAAAAATTAACCTTGTCGTCCTTCTGGTGACGGTATGCGCGTTGACCCTCACGTCGGCAGTCAGTGCCGAGGAAAATGCGCCGGAAGGAAGAGTCCGGCTGATCGGTCAGGTCACCCATGTCGACGCAACCACCAGTTCCTTCGAGATGGAGACCAGATCAGGAGAGGAAAAAACAATCGTCGTGAATGAAGGGACGAAGTATCGAAGCCCGGGCGGTGAAATCCAGGAGTTCGATGATCTTGCACGCGGGATACAGGTCATTGTAATCGCTGTTGAGCAGGGGAATGGTACGATCCTCGCGAAGATAATCGTTGCTGTCAATTTTAAGCCAGAGCGGGACACCATACGCGTCATTGGTGAGATCACGGGTGTCGTGGTAGCTAATGGTAGCTTCAGTTTGCGAGCGCGGGATGATCGCATCCTTCGATTCGAGACGGATGAACGCACTCGTTATCGAAGCCAGGATGGCGCTATTGAAGGACTCGAGGACCTGGAACCCGGCATGAAGGCGCTCGTTGTAGCCCGTCAGTCCGAGGATGGTTCTCCGATTGCGCTCCTTATCGCCGCCGGGGTGATCGATGATCTGCCACCCATACGCCGATATAAAGGGGAGGTTTCCAGCGTGAATCCGGGTCAGGGTTTGTTCACAGTCCTGACAGAAGACGATCAGGAACTTGAATTCAAAATTAGTGAAAGAACTAAATTTCGCAGTCCAGATGGAGATGTCACCAGCATCAATCACCTGCGATCTGGGATGCGCATCCAGATCGGTGCAATCGTAAACAAAGATGGAGCATTAACCCCACTAATAATCATTGCTGGCTATCCAGAGCGTCCAGATATTGATGTAAAAAATGGTGGACGGATTGTTGAAATATATGGAAGTAGTTTTACGATTGAAATGCGCAGTGGCGAAACTATATCCGTCGTAGTGGACGCGACCACCCGTTACGCCTCAAAAGACAGCAGTGTGAAAGGATTTGAGGATCTTGAGGTTGGCATGATTGCCTTCGTTGGCGGCGAAAGCCTCGACACTGGGGAGGTGATCGCACGTTGGATCGGCGCTGGTCATCCGGTAAGAGAAGGGGGAGCGAAATCCGTAACTCCCTCCTTCGACCTTGACCCCCAATAAAAGATGCCACCAAGTCTTGCGAGATGATGTACTTAATCAGGATGAAGATTATGTGTCATCTATCTGACGGCGAATCTGCGACTATCAGGAAAGATGTTACGCCATTAAATTAGAAACACGTTCGAGTGCCTTCTTGATGCGCAGCGCGTCTACATCCATGTCTTGAGGGCTTTCACACAAAATGCGACCACCACATTTAAACTCACGTAAGGCGGTGAGGAGACCATCAAGATCGAAATCCGAGTTCGACAGCATCAAATGATTTCGCTCTCCCTTCGGGCCGTATTCAATCCCTGAAAGATGACAGTGGAGCCGTTTCAAGGATTTCGCCCCGAGCGCCTTCTTGTAGATTTTCAACAACCCTCGCCATTCTTCCAGGGAATTCATCGAACCATCACCCGGCCTGGCATGAAGATGTGCGAAATCCAGACACGGTTCAACACCTTCGATCTCTTGTGACATCGTCAGCGTATCTTCAATGGAACCCAGCATAGCTCCTTTGCCCATGATCTCGGGTCGCAGGGTCACCGGGTTGCCCACGTCGCGGAGTTCATCCACGCATGCGCGCAGCCGTGGGAGGGCAACTTCAAGCACCTCTGGCGCAGGTTTTCCAAAATAGGACCCGGGATGAAAGACGATGTCCGTCGCGCCTGCAAGGTTTCCGAAGTGCGCTGCATCCATCAACCGCTTGCGGCTCTTCGGCCATTCTTCTTCATCTGCATTGAGGTTGATGTAATACGGGGCATGTACGCTCAGCGCTACCCCGGCGTCTTCAGCGGTTGTCCTGATCAATTCACATGTTTTCTCCGACACACGCACGGAGTGCACCCAGCCAAGCTCGAAAGCTCTGAGTCCCTGGTTCGCCAGGTGAAGGATCGTTCCCACAGAGCCACCTGGTTTTTTAGGCGTGGAACGGGGAGCACCAACGGTGCCAAACTCAAAATTCTCTGCTGCAGACATCTGCCCTCCTGAAAGGCGAGACAGGCTTATGCCTGCCACTTGTAAAGAATTCTACCAGTGATAATCAGCCGAACTAGAGAGAAACACCCGCGTCCAACATCGCGAGCGCCAGGCGATACAAGATGAAGCCTGATTTATGGGAAAAAGTCAGAATACCCTGTAGCTTGCTGGAGGGATGAATGGCAAGCCGGGGATGTGGGTGGCAACCCCCATTGGGGAATTTTCCTTGGATGATACCCCGCAGCTCGTTGCGGGGTTCTTCACTCTGGCCGTAACGATCCGGTTTTTGGGGTTGGTTCAAGAGGCAGGGCGAAGCTAAACTTGCTTCCCTTGTCCTCTTCAGTTTCCACCCAGATCCGACCACCATGCTGTTCGACGATGGTCTTCGCGAGCGAGAGGCCTAGACCTGTTCCTTCAATGGGGTTGTTGGGGTCTATGACCGTGATTCGTCCTCTAAAAAGGTGCTCGAAGATGCGTGGGATCTCTTCCTCTGGGATACCCGGACCATCATCCATGATACTCACAATTGCTTCTTCATCGTCCCAAGATACGGTCACCTCGATCTTTGCGCCCTCGCCAGAGAATTTAATGGCGTTGCTCAGTAAGTTGGTCATGACTGAGTTCAATCGACTTGGGTCGCCCATGATCAGGATTGAATCTTGATGTTGCTCGAACGTCACCGTCTGATTTCGTGCCTCTGCAAGAGGTCTCAAGTCTTCAATAGTTCTGCTCACGAGGTCGTTTATCTGGCACGGTTCATAGTCTACGGTGGAAGTTGCTTCGATCCGAATAGTTTCGAGCAGTCCAGTAATCAGATTTGCCATGCTTTCGGTAGCACGCTGCATCATGGACAGGGCTTTTCGCTGCTGATCGGTAAGATCCGCATCGGTCAATAAATCTGCCCCGAGGCGAATTGCATTGAGCGGATTTTTCAAATCGTGTGCGGCGGTTCCCAGAAGCTGGGATCGCATCCGATCGATCTGCTTCAATGCAGTGATGTCCTGCATAACTGCCACTCGTCCGACGTCGGTGATGCCACTTATTGTGGCGTACAAAATCCGTTCCGTAGGCGTGGTCACTTCCAATCCGGCAGGAAGTGAAATCTCATCATCCATCAGGAGATCGCCCAGAGGATGACCTACGAAGATATCCGAAGCGAGCCGTCCCGGGGTGAGCTCGGGGTTAATGCGGAAGAGTTGACCGGCGGCTTGATTAACGAGAATGATTCTGCCGGCATTGTCGGTGAGCACAACCGCGTCGGCAGTTTCAACGAGGGTGGCTTCGAGGCGTCTGCGTTCGTCGGCGACGCCCTGGAAGAGGTTGGCATTGTCGATGGCGATAGACGCCCACGCCGCCACGGAGGTCAGCAGTTGCTGATCAGCCTCCGTAAAAGCCCCGCGTGGATGGTTGATCGACTGGATGACGCCCAATACTTCCTCGCGTCGTGCGAGAGGGACGCAGAGGACGGAGGTTGTCAGAATGCCTGTTTGACCATCGATAGCGCTGTGGTAAAGAGGGTTTCCACGCACATCGTTTACGATCAATGGAGTATTGTTGCGTGTAACCCAGCCGACGATGCCTTCTTCGAGCTTGATGGCTACATCACGAATCCTCATGTGTGTACCACCGCTGGCTTTTATTATCAATTTTTCGCCGCTTTCATCTAGCAGGAAAAGCACGACTGCTTCAGCTTGGAGCAAGCGCTGGGTGTGCGTCATCGCATTTTCGAGCGCAGTCTCCAGATCGAGCGTGGAGGTCATCTCGCGTCCGATTTCTCCGAGTGTCTGAAGCTGATTGGCACGCGATTCGGCTGTTTCCAGATGGATGGCGTCCTGAATGCCTACAGCGCCGATGTTGATAATTGCTTGAGCAAGTTCTAATTCCTGATCATTGATTTGCCGACCTGATTGGTGGAAGAGCAGACGGACAAGGCCAAGTCCTTCGTTTCGCGTTGCAAGTGGAAAGATTGCAGCTGCCGATACACCCTCTTTTCCAAGCAATGTAAGGTCTTTCGAAGAGCCGATTGCGGGCTCCAAGCTGATGAGCGTGGGTTCAAGGTCTTCGATGACCTTCTCGTGTGCTGGGTAGGATGGCATGTTATCACCATGGACGGAGACCACGGTATACTGCATCGATTTACCGAGCTGTTGGCGGAAGCGGGTGGTTTCATCGCTGCCCTCGTCGAAGATAAGCACTTCACAAGCATCAGCCGATGTCGCTTTGAGCAAATGGGAAGCGGTCTGTTTTATCGCTTCCTGCCGATCGCGCGTACCTGTGATGGCGTGACTGGCCTGGTAGAGCAATGATAATTTGTGAAGTACATAACTCTGGTTTGCAGATTGACGGGCAAGCGCAATAACTTCAGCAGCGCGTGTGGCCAGGATTTCAAGCGTGGCGAGAGCGGAATCGGAAAATGGTCCTTCATCCTCTCTGGCCACAAACATCAATCCGATGGTCTGATCAGAAGAGCGACAAGGTGCGCAGGCGACGATGCCGGGCGAAAGGGGCAATCCCAGCGAACTTTTCCCGTCCTCGGTGGTTGCGGCGCGATGATCCTCAAATGCAGTTCGTAGAACTTTATGTTTGGGCTTTGTTGCGACGCGCCCGAGATCACTCATCGATATTCCGATGGAAAGCCGGGGTGAAAATCCTGCGGGATCTTCTTCAAATTCATAGAGCGCGGATTTTTGCGCGTCAAGAAGATCCGAGGCCAACTGGAGAAGGCCAGTGAGAGATTCCATCGGATTATTAAAATCGAAGGAAGCTGTTGCGGCACGGTATAAATTACCGCGTGATTTTTCTGATTCCATCCTTGGGTAACCTGTCTGAACGCCGACCGATAGTTTTCTTACCGCATTATGTCATAGAAATGGCTTGCTCGCAATCCGCTAGAAGTCTTGCCCTCCCGCACAGGAAAAGCGAGAAGGAAACGCTTCT
>CBDVCG010000174.1:0-5115 GCA_965372425.1 uncultured Anaerolineales bacterium | reverse complement strand
TGATGATGAAACAGCACAGCAATCCTGGCTGCGAATCGCCGAAATAGAACCTGAAAATACTGAAGCCCTGGTTCAAGCGGCAGATGCCCTCCAGAGGCTGGACCGTCTCGAAGCTGCGATCAGCTTGTGGCAGCGTGTGTTGATCAACAATCCAGAGAACGCAGCCATTCATGCTCGCATCGGAAGCGCCTACATCCATAAGGGTGAAATTGAACGAGGGTTGCACCACTACGCAGTTGCTGTTGAAGTCGCGGAAAACGATGCTGCTATTGTGTTCGAGGCTGGAGCAACGTTCGCCGAATTTGGATCCCCTGATGACGCCATCGAGATACTAAAGAAAGCAGTGTCACTAACCCCTGGTGAACCAGGTCCCGCTGAGGAACTCGCCGATTGTCTTATGAGGGCCAATCGTCCGGAAGAAGCATCTGTGCACCTTCAAGATGTCCTCACCGGCGCTAACGCGGGGGCATCCACCTATGCCCTGGCTTCCATGGCACACATGGAATTAGGGGATATTATCCGTGCTTCGCATACATTTTCCGAAGGTGCACAACTTCGTCCGTATCGTTGCCGTGATGCGGTCTGGCTATCTCGTGCAGCAATGACGCTGGGTCGCTGGAATGAAGCGGTTGATGTCCTGAAGACCTTCTCCTCCGATGGTGAGAATAACCCATCGATCAGGACCGAACTTGCAAGCGTCCTGTTGCGTCTCGTGGATTTGCAGTGGATATTTACAACTGTCCTTTCCGCGCCCGCACATGCACCTGGAGAGATGCTCGTCCACAAACAGGTCAAAGAGGAGATTCACGATCTCCTTCGCACACAAGCCGAGCTGGGAGAAGCGAGTCCTCGGTTGTCGACATTGCAAACCTGGCATCGCCTGGTAAATGGGAAGACCTCGGCCGAGAGTTTGCTCGACGGTCCATTCAGCAGCAGCCGTGACAAACAGCATCTCAAACAGGCTGTGGCGATAAGGTTTCTTCAAGCAAACCGCCCTGGTGCAGTAGAAGATATGCTCACCGATGAACACTCTACAGGCTCCATGTATGGTTGGGCGACTCTGCTCATCGGTCTTGCCCGGTCCGACAAAAAACTGCATGAGGGATCTCGGACAGCCTATGAAGTTGTGACACGTAATCCATACCTCCGGCCCATCGCAGCTTACCTCAACGCTAAGACGTATCTTGGTGAGGGATCAATTGAAGATGGTATCGAGCAATTAAATGCTGCCGTTACGCTGTGGGCGGATGAGCCGCATTGGAACTATGAACTCGCCTGTCTATATGAGCGATTGAACCATCCCGAGAAGGCGCTTCCCCATCTACAGCAAGCCTTTGAAGTCGATGGCGAGAATGGCATTTATCTTGTTGCGCTCGCCCGAGCGTTGCGGGATTCCGGACAGTATTCAGCGTCTGAAAAGCTATTTGACCGAGCCGTCCAAACTTCACCGAAATCTTTCAAGGTCTGGCAGGAGGCAGCCCAAATTGCCATTGCAAATGGGAATTCGGGTAAAGCAGAAGAGTGGTTTGAGCGAGCAAGGACCCTCTCCCCTTCCGACCCCACCTCCTTGATAGGCTCGGCTCGTGCTGCATCTATTTTAGGAAAAAGACGCGAAGCAATTGAACGTGCCCAGGCAGCGATGCGGCTGGCGCCGGACAATGTCGAGGTGCTCAAAGGGATGGGCGACATCATGGCGCAGGAAGGAAAACATGAGGAAGCGCTGCGTCTCTATAACCGAGCGCAGAAAAACAGTGATGACGTCGCAGAAATTCAAATGGCGAAAGGTTCATTATTTATGCGGACGAACAGATATGACGAGGCTGTATCAGAGTTCAAATCAGCAATCAAATCATCGCCAGATCACGATCGAGCCTGGGGCGCCCTGTGCAAGGCATACGAAGCCCAGCAAAATTTTGATGGCGCTTTGGATGCGGTAGAACACGCGAAGGATCTCGCCCCACGAGATCCCTACTATCGGTTGTTGTTCGGCAGGGTCTGTCGGAAGAAGGGCCAACTGGATCGCGCTCTTGATGAGCTTGCACAAGCAGAGGTCCAATCTCCAAAAGACCCAAGGTTATCACTTGAAATTGGGATCGTACACGAAGAGCGGCGGGAGCTCGATAAAGCGCTTGATGCCTACCAAAGATCGATCAACATCCTCCCCGAATCCGTTGAGGCACATATGCGCGCTGGATTGTTATTCAAGAACTTGAAATCCTACGGCAAAGCTGCAGTGATGTTGGAGAAAGTTGTAGAGCTCCAACCACGCAGCCCCGAAGCGCTGCAGCAATTAGCAGCCGTGAGGGCTCTACAGCTCGTTCATGGGGGGATGACGGATCAGGCGGTGGTTTCATGATGGAACGCAATGATTATCTCAGGACTATCGAAGGGGCAATCTTGGCCGGTCGTCCAGATTTTGCCAAACGCCTCATTGGAGATTGGAAGGAATTCTGGCCTGGTGATCTCAAAGCGCAACTGCTGCAGGCTAGAGCAGAAATCGCAATGCTGGCATACGAGGATGCAGTGGAGAGTTTACGGGCCATCATCTCGGTCGATCCAGAACACGCCGACGCCTATGCCCTTCTCGCAGAGTCCTTTCGAGCTACCGAACAACCTCAGAAAGCCATCATCGCAGAGGCTTGCAAAAGAAGCCTTCGGGGAGAAGATCTCAACTCTGAGGTACATCCCTCCTGGTCGCTTCACATGAAGAATGCCATCGATACTTTGCTCAGGGATGGCGATCATCAGTACGCAGTCGCTGAGGCCCTCGAAGCCTTGACCGCAGATCCGAACCTCGCTCTTCCAACCCTGATCGCACTTAAAGCTCAACTGCAGAATGGAAACCGTGCAAGCGCCGTTGCCCTAGCCCACGCAGGGCATGACCGGTGGAGTGAGTGTGCCGCATTTCTCCTTGTCATAGCCGACGAACTGATGAGAGAAGGAAGATCGAGTCGAGCTGTGGAAAATATCCACAAGGCTGCCAGCTACGATCTTTCCGGTCGTATCGCCGCCGATATTTTGGGGGATGACCATCCCTACAGTTCGTTATGGTCTGACGATCACGCTGCTCCAATATCCAGAGCCCTGCCAGCAAAAGTAGCCGCATATTTAGGTGGTAACCGGCTTGAACAAAATGCAGGGGGAGAAGCTGCGCATCTCCAGGATCCGACAGAAAAAACAGATGATGTGGGGTTGGAGATTCACACTTCACAGAAGGGTGACATGAATCCGGCGCTCCCAGCAATGGAGTCGGCTGAGGAATTGCCCTTGCCCGAACCTGAGCCATGGGAGGCGTTCAAAGGACCTGACCCCGGAGATCTCTCCTTCCCACCTGATTCCGTTTCCGATGAAAATGTCCTTCTGGAGGTGCAGGAAGAATTTATTCTCCTCGCCGATAGATTGAATTCCCGCAGGCGAAATCGGGATGAAGATGGTCGTTCACCGGCCTATATCGTACTCACCAGCCGGACGAGAGTTACACAAGTACTAGGGGAGGACCAATTTGAGCGGGTAGATGACGCGGTCATTTCGCTTGTCGAGTCCGTTCGCCGGCGGCCAGGATGGACGGCATACCGGTTCTACATCGACGATCCGCAGACTTTGTCTCCATTCGAATTAGCACCGGTTGATCCCTCGAATGCCTGGCAGATCAAACTGCGTCTCGCCGATCTGGATCAGGCGCTGGCGAAAAGAGGGGAGATGATTGGCGCGCTGTTCATCATAGGTGGGCACAACATCATCCCATTTCATCAACTCCCTAATCCCACCGATGATGATGATGATTTCGTCGCATCCGACAATCCCTATGCCACCTCGGATGAAAACTACTTTGCGCCTGAATGGCCGGTGGGCAGACTCCCAATCGAGAGCGATACCGACTCACTCGTGCGCTATCTTCATCAATCGGTTGCTGCGCATTCGAGGACAGTAAAGATCGATAGTATGTTCGCCCGCTTTAGAGTATGGTTTGCGACTCGCTTCGGCGGCTTGATGCGTGGGCAGCATCATGCGATGGGATACACCGCCAGCATATGGCGGAAAGCTTCTATTGCCGTCTTCAAGACAATTGGCGAACCGGGAAAAATGATTACCTCGCCGCCGACTGAAGCTTCCCGGCTACCCGCATACGCCTATCGACCTGTCAGTCTGTCCTACTACAACCTCCACGGCCTCGAGGATGCGCCTGAATGGTTCGGGCAGAGAGATCCAATGCGCGACGAGGATTTAACCAGCGAGTTCCCCATCGCGCTCCGCCCAGAGGACGTGGTCAACAGCGGCAGAGCCCCCAAGATTGTCTTCTCGGAGGCTTGCTATGGAGCAAACAGTCTGGGAAAGAGCAGCGATGAAGCGCTCTGTTTGAAGTTTCTTGATGCCGGCAGCCGCGCGGTGATTGGATCGACGAAGATCTCCTACGGATCCGTGACACCCCCGCTCATTGCTGCCGATCTGTTGGGAAGATATTTCTGGGTCGGAATCAACGAAATGCTTTCCACGGGTGAGGCTCTCCGCCGAGCTAAACTGCGGCTGGCAAATGAAATGCACAAACGCCAGGGCTACCTGGATGGCGAAGATCAGAAGACCGTAATCTCATTTGTGCTCTATGGCGACCCACTCTATGTGCCGTTGAAAGCATTCACCTATCCCGGTGAGAAGGCGGTCATTCGGCGGAAAGCTCGGCCGACGCAAATGAAGACAGCCTGTGCGCTGGGCGGACCAGAGATCTCGCGTGAAGATCTACCAAAGGACATGAGCAGGAAGATCGATCTAATCGTCTCACAGTATCTACCTGGTATGACGGACGCAGTATGCAAAATTCATAACCAGGGTTGCTACTGCGATGGTGAAGATCATGTGTGTCCTACCCATCAGATGAATTCAAAGCAACTCCATGGCGGGCAGCAGGGTTCAACCGTAATAACCCTCTCGAAGAGCATTACCGTTGGTTCAAGGGTACACCCACATTTCGCCAGGCTTACTTTTGATAGCAATGGAAAAGTGATGAAACTGGCTGTCTCACGCTAATTCAAATCTCCCTTCCTGGCATAGATCTTGCACGTATCCAGTTCAGGAAGGGAAAATTCATGTCCTCTGTCATAAATCAAATCGGTTTTTACT
>CBDVCG010000173.1:0-5125 GCA_965372425.1 uncultured Anaerolineales bacterium | reverse complement strand
ATTTACAACGTGGAAGCCTTCGAAATCTGCCGCCAACTGGTTGAACGCAAAGGTTTGGAGTGCGACCCGGCGGTTTTCCCTGACCCAGTACCATCGCCGTGGGAAACGAATAACAACATATTGCTCATCCCGTTGAAAGACGGCGACGATATCCTGTTTAGTGTAACCATCAGGGATTACGATGCAAGCTCTTCCGACGACACGGTGTGCAATGTCGTCCGAAGGACACCAACGAGGACGTTGAAGGGATGGGCCGACGCAAAAAGCGATGTCTTTCAGTTGCATCAGCCGGACAATGGCAACGCAGAATGCCTAGTCACCATACGATTGCGGGCGGTTTCCCAATGATCCTGGACATGATGTATACACAGGTCCGATCGAATCGGAGGATCCTTCTCATAGCACTACCATTCATGGCGCTTGCTGCTTGCACCGGTACCCCCGGAGTCACGAATGGGGAGCTCCAACCAGGACCGCTAGCCTGGATCGATGCACCTTTACCCGGTGAAACGCTTCCACTGGAACCCTATGAAGTCGTCTCGCACGCCAACAGCTCACAGGGTGTCACCTCATTTGAGCTTAGCGTTAATGGACAGATTTATGCTTCGGATGAAGTCCCGGCTGATCAATATGGGCAGCCCCTCGCTCATGTTCGCCAGAACTGGGAACCGCCAGCTCCCGGAACCTATTTGCTCTCGGTTCGTGCGCTGGATAAGGCGGGCAGCCTCGGTCCAGCGGCCGAGGTGGAGGTCACCGTGGGAGAGGTGGAAGAGGTACTGACTGAGGAAACTCCTCTGTCCACGCCAACGGACGTGTCAACACCGACGTCCACTGCAGTGCAGGAGGCGTGCACATACACCGCAACAGTAAACCTGTTCTGCCGCATCGGACCAGGAAGCCTCTACCCAGAAATCGACACGTTCATCCCGGGACAATCCGCTCCCATCATGGGTGCGAGTTCGGATGGCTTCTTCTGGTACGTCATCGGCCCGCACAATGGTCGAATGTGTACAGTGCCAGATGGCCCACGGTTTGGTGAGGTATCCGGGGATTGCAGCTCGATTCCTGCTTTCACCCCGATCCCGCCTCCTCCGGCGACCCCAACACCCACGCCAACATGCACGCCCGGCGTGGTAGGATGCTCGTAGTCGATTATGCTTTAGCTCTCGGAGCAAGACCGATTTTTAGGAAATCTGTTGTATGATGGATATAGATAGGTCCCGGAGAGAGGACTAACATCCCCGCAACAGGGCTGAAACAACAACTTCTCTCATCACCGAACATCACCTCGGGTTCAGGAATAACACATCATGCGAATCCTTCTCACGAACCACTTCCCATTGGAGGGAAGTGGATCAGGCATCTACACTCAAAATGTAGCACGGGAGCTCACCAAGAAAGGTCACGACGCGCTCGTGATTACACCGGCGCACGAGGAGCAGACTGGCTTCCCGTTCAAGGTGATCACGATTTTGTTCTCGCCAGATGACGCTCCCGTGGGCGATAGTGAGCGGTTGCCCTTTAACTTCCCGTGTTTCACCACGCACCCGTTGAGTACAACCACCTTTGCCGATCTGTCTGCAGAGCAGCGTCAGGCGTACGTGGGTGCCTTTCGCACCGCGACGGCCGAGGCGGTCGCAGGATGGAAACCCGACGTCATTCATGCTCAGCACCTATGGGTGACCGGGTATGTTGCCCACGACACGCCAGTACCCTATGTGGCCACTGCACATGGGACCGATTTGATGGGCATCCGCAAGTACGAAGAGTGGCGGGCCATCGCTCTTGAGGGCGCATTCCACGCATCGGCCATCATCGCCATCTCTAAGCAGGTCGCCGAAGATACCCTTTCCCTTTATAACGTCCCACCGGAGCGTATCCGCTTGATCATGAATGGTTTCGATGAATCCATCTTCCATGTCATGTCGCTTCAGCTTGCCCAGGTCCTGGCCGATTATGACATCCACGGTGATTTCGACCCTGTCATCAGCTTTGTCGGTAAACTCACCGAATTTAAAGGTGTGGATGTTCTACTCGATGCTGCGGCTATTTACGAAAAGAGTCTGCAGCACGCCCTTACACTCATCGTCGGGGATGGCGAGCTTCGCGGGGCGTTGGAAGCGCAGACAAAGACATTGGGGTTGAAGGGGGTTCATTTCCTGGGCCATCAAGCCCAAACGGATGTAGCCAAGATATTCAATCTCGCCGATGTCTCCATTGTGCCTTCGCGCGTCGAGCCTTTCGGGTTGGTTGCGGTGGAAGCCATGGCGTGTGGCACCCCGGTCGTCGCCACGAACGAGGGGGGCTTACCGGACTTCGTCAATGAACGCGTCGGTGTCCTCGTGGACGTAGATGATGCGGGGTCTCTGGCCGCGGCGATAATCTCCGAGGTTCGCTCGGGAGCCAAGGAGCATAAAGGTTCTTACGTAGCAAATTATGCCCTCGAGAATTTTTCCTGGGGGGGTCGGGTTGACCAAATGATCGCAGTCTACGACGAAGTCCTTCATAACGCATCGATGTAACGAATGAGGATATTGGTTTTGGGAAGGAGGTCAGGAGGATGACTGAGTATAAAATACCCTTAATCGCTCTGGGTTTGATCCAGCGAGATTTTATCGATCCGGAACCGGTCCTGCGCTTTTTGGATAATGCGCGAGCGCATGGGCACCCAATCGATCGAGTGATCATCGCCTATTCCCACAAGAAGGACAAATTCGCCGTCGAAGAGGTTGAGAAGCGAAGCCTTATCGATCTGCTGCGCGTCTCTGATTCGCGCTCATTGCAGGGACAGATGGAGCAGGTGGGAGTTCCATCGGCATCGATTAGGGGCTTACTGGACTTGCCAGACGGAGGGGTAGAAGGCGAAATCCCCTACGGGGCATACCGGAATACGGTCCTTTATAAAGCCTTGTTGGAGGGGATTGACTACGTGCTGTTCTTTGACAACGATGTCGAGCCGCGAGTGCTTACCCATCTGGATGGGTCGGATGTGAAGTGGCAGGAGATCGATTTCGTCGGAACGCATATGCGCTCGCTGTCTAAAGAGGACGTCTCAGCAACGACGAGTGAGTACTCAGGCTACTACATCATCCCGCCCATGTCCTTCCCTGGAATGGGGGAGCTGCTCACAGGATTGGGCAAGGGCATGGCGTTGGAATACATGGAGGATTGCCACGATCATCAGTGTTTAAACTTGGGCCCGGTCTCTCCCGGCATACCGAAGCCGACCGACAAACCGCTGGGGGGCAACTTGGGTCTCAGCCTGCAGCAACCGTGGCGGCTGGCGCCATTTTATTCCACGATCTACTCCTACTCGGGGATGACGATAAAGGGACGCGGCGAGGATACGCTTCTCGGACAGTCGATTTCAGCATCCAGAGGTCGCATCATCGACGTGGATTTACGCATTTTTCACGACACTTTTGAGGACTTTCCAGACGTGCCGGATGTGCATCAAGAGTCGATTCGAAATCGTTTCTATTGGGCTTGCCTGGGCTGGATCGGACGCAATCCTTTCCTCAGCTGGTACTTAGACCAGATGGGGTATCTGAAAACAGACTGGCGCTCGGAGACTACGCTCCAGCGCATCGGTCTCGAGGCGGGTGGCGAGAAGGCAGCAGAATACCTGGGTGACCCACGATTCAGAGATCTCACATCGGCATTCGAAGCTTCCTTCGCTGCACTACCCGATTCCATAACACGCTATCAGCGATTGATGGAGGGTTGGCGAGCGCTGCTGCTGGCATTAGGGCGGGATCGACCTCCGACGGAGGAGGAAGATGCCGAGGTCCGCGATCTGCGGCTCGCATCCTGAGTTCAACCACCCTGAGGAATGAATTTAATCGAATAGATCATCTGCGACTTGTTTGCCGTGCCTGCATGGTGTAAAAAGATATAGTGGGACCTCACGCTGCTCCCTCCTAGGGGTATTTCCTCCTCTAGAAAGCGCACGACATCAATGAAAGGAGACTGCGTTTCTAGGAAAGTCGGTCGTCGTTTAGAAGCGCAAAAGACAATGAAAACGTTCATGGTGATCCCATCCTACTGGTCCAGGGAATCGGCTGTGGGCTGGCAGCCGGGAGATGCAGTCTATGATCACCCGACTCCGCTGGATCAAGAGGGTACGCTGGTGAAGATACTGGAGTCATTGCGGATCCTCGAGACCACCGATTTCTCCCTGGTCATTCTTGCTTGTGCAACCGCAGGTGATATCGAAGCACAAGTGGAGGCCCGAGTGCGGGAGATCACCAGAGCGGTGGATCCTCCTGTCGAAACTTATGTCATCTCCCATTCACACCTGCATCGCTTTCACGAGACGCTGGCGGGTGGCGGTCGTGAGGATCTCAGCGATGTTCTCTCTCTGAGGGGTTATTCCAATATCCGCAATATGTGTTTGTACGTACCCTATGTCCTGGGTGCGGAAGTCGTCATCTTCATCGATGATGACGAATATTTCGATGATCCGAACTTTGTGGATAAAGCCGGCGAATTCATCGGCAGCCGTTTCATGGGCCAGACGATCGATGGTGTGGCCGGCTATTACCTCAACGCCAAAGGGACCTATTATGATGACGTCCCCGAAGAGATCCACTGGATGACCTATTGGGATCGTTTCGGGAGCAAACGCGAGGCCTTTGATAAGATCATCCCCGGCGAACCACGCCTGAAGCTGACCCCCTTCGCCTTTGGGGGCTGCATGGTTATCCACCGCTCGCTATTCCGAACGGTTCCCTTTGACCCTCGTCTCACCCGCGGGGAGGACACAGATTACGTTCTGAACGCGCGCATGTTCGGATTCAACTTCTTCCTGGATAACCAGCTATCGATCCAGCACCGTCCGCCTGAGAAAAGCCATCCAACCTGGCTTCGGTTTCGGGAGGATATCTTCCGGTTGCTTTACTCCAAAGCCAAGATCGACGGCCAGACCGATCAGGTCAATATGACCATCGTCGAGGCAGAGGATTTCGATCCCTACCCGGGCGAATTCCTGCGGGATACGTTGGATGACAAGATTTTAAAGACCAATCTGATCCTGGCGCTGGATTATCTGGCGGATCAGCGCATCGAGGATACGAAGGAGACGATTCGCAATATCTGGTTGGCGACGACGAAAGCTCTCCCCAGT
>CBDVCG010000172.1:0-5162 GCA_965372425.1 uncultured Anaerolineales bacterium | reverse complement strand
ATAATCACGCGTCCAAGTGCAATCGCCGTTGTTGCGTAAGCGCCAGGTCTTGGCGAACCAGTTGCCCTCATCGATCCGCGTTCCATCAGGAATGGTCACATCCTTAATGAACTCGACGGAATCGACGCAGCTTGGTGCCGGCGTGGATTCGGGTGTCGGTTCTGGAGTTGGTGGGGCAGGCATGTTGAGAAAATCCCAGCCGAAGTTTACGTCTTCCCGGAGTTCACCAGACTCAAGCGTGAGGATGTGCATGCCGCTCGCGGGATTCGTCCAAATGCCCGGTTTCAAGGAGGAGGGAAAGTGGCTCTCTCCATAGCTTGCTGAAACACAATACTCTCCGGGCAGCAAACCCTGAAAGGAGTATCTGCCTCCATAATCAGTCGTCATCTTGACGAAGCTAAAAGACGGGCAGGGACCAAAGCCTAGTTCAATGGTCACATCTGGAAGGCTCGGCTCCCCGGATTCTAGAAGGCCGTTGGCGATGAAACTACCCGTGGCTTCGTTGATAACACACCCTGGAGGAGGTTCTTCTTCGCTTATGGTGTTAGCACACAGATCATGCCAAACGATCCCTTCGATCGAGGCGGCCCCCACAGGTGTTTCCGTGGGAAGAGGGGGCTCGGGTGTGGCGTCATCCGGGCCCCGCAAACCACACGCAGTGAGAACAAAGATAAGGCCCATCAGACCCAACCACGCAATCACCGGATGGCGTTGGGAGATGAACAACTGTCGATTTTGATGCTGTTTTCCAGCGTTCACATTCTCATTCATCGCAGGCTCTCCTTTTTCAATGTCATAACCAGTCGATCCAATTTCAAATACGCTTCTCCCAATGTTCCGAGTTGACAGGTTTCACCTCTTTCACCACTGAAGCGTTGTTCCAGGGACTTCGGCGTAGAATTACCATCCTCTTTTGTCCGAGCATGCTTCATGAGCGCGTTTTCAACACCCGCGAGGTCAGATGAGAATAGCGGTGCACCCTCGATATCCTTTCTTTTTAATGCAGCCATGTGTTCTTGTTTGGTCAGGCGACGGGAAGCCCTCATTCGTTCCATCTGTTCCCTTCCATCAGAATCACACTCATTCAAGAGAGTCTGAAACCTATATAAGAGCCCTATTACGAAGGCTGATCCGCCAGTCTGTATCAGAATGGATGTTGCCTGTTCCAAGCTCATGCTTTCCTCCTATGTGTGAACTTCAGTGCGTCTATAGCCTAAGGGGGAAGCAGGAAGGTTACACCCTGCCGTTGACCCAAATTCATGAGAACCAAGAGACGGGTTCTTAGATGGTCCACCTGGATAGGTTGATTATCGGGCCATTGGGGGATGGTTAATACAGAGAGAGGGGATAAGATCCAAGACGAACCTCTGTCGGACTAATGGGAGAAACCGCCCCGGGAAAGGACTACGCCTTTGTATGTGAGCAGCTTCTTCAGGATCAATGATGGATCTAACGGGGGAACGTTCCGTTTACAGGATGTTCCACGGCTTGTGAAGAAGTGTGGTCAAGCACTGCGGATAGCACCGCGGGAATTCAGGGCATATACTAAATACAAGAGAAGCCGCGCAGTTGTTCGTTTATCCGTAATATGGATTAACAGCAAAGACCATTTCGTCCCAGAGATCCTGCTATGAACATGAAGCGAAGAATTCTATTCCTGGCATTTGCATTTTTCGGGTTGCTCCTGCTTCCTCTCCGGGCCGCAGCGCAGTCCAGCACCATCCGAGTTGACCGTCTGACGGTAGAGGATGGTCTTTCTCAGAATGCGGTCCTCACCATCGCGCAGGATAGTAGGGGATTCCTTTGGTTGGGAACTGAGGATGGGCTGAACAAATATGATGGTTATAAATTCACGGTGTATAAGCACGACCCCGAAGACCCCGCCTCACTTGTTGATAGCTTTATCTCGGTAATCTATGTAGATCGGCAGGGGGATCTCTGGGCGGGTACGCGCAGCGGTCTCGATCGGTACGATCCGGCGTCGGGGTCATTCATCCATTACACCGGCGATGCGAATGATCCCTACAACCTTCAAGGCGAGTGGGTCATCAGCATATATGAAGATCGTCAGGGAACTCTATGGGTCGGAACCGAAGAAGGGGGGTTGAACGGGTTGGATCGAGCAACGGGAACCTTCACACACTACCGTCACGATGAAGGGGACCCATCGTCTTTAGGCGAGAATGCTGTACGTGTGATCTATGAGGATTCAGCAGGGAATTTGTGGATTGGAACACACGCAGGCCTGGATCGATTCGATCGGGCAGAGGGGGTGTTTACCCATTTCGGGCAAAATGATACCGATCCAAAAAGTCTGAACCTCAACGACGTATCGGCAATCTGCGAGGGCGAGCAGGGACACCTCTGGATCGGTACGGAAGAAGGCGGGATTAACCGCTTCGATCCAACAAGTGGAGACATTCTCAACTTTCAGCATGACCCGAAGGATCCTAAAAGTCTGAGTCATAACCGCGTGCGGGCCATTCATCGGGATCACCTTGGGAACCTTTGGGTTGGCACGCAAAACGGATTGGATTTCCTGTCACTCGAAAGTGCGTCCTACACAAGGGGGAGGTTCAATTTCCTGCACTACCGTCATGACCCGTTTGATCCGAACAGCCTGGGCAGCAGTGTTGTCTGGTCGATCTATGAGGATCGATCTGGGGTGATGTGGTTCGGGACATACGGAGGGGGTCTGAATAAATATAATCGTTCAACCGAACGGTTCCGACTTTACCAGCACCACCCGAATCTTCCGAACAGCCTAAGCGACAATATGATTTGGTCGATTGTGGAGGATTCGCTAGGGAGACTCTGGATAGGGACATTTAATGGAGGTCTCAACATGCTCGATCGAGCGGCGGACAAACTCGTCGTTTATCGTCATGATGAGACCGAATCCGAAAGCCTGCTGAGTGATGATGTTCGATCGATCCTCGAAGATGCCTCAGGTAACCTGTGGATCGGGACGGCGGGTGGTTTAAATCGCCTCGATCCTCGAACGAATCGCTTTACAGATTTCACACATGACCCTGAAGACCCAAGCAGCTTGAGCGGTAACCGGGTGAACGTCCTGCTGCCGGGCAGGTCTGGCGCAATATGGGTAGGCACCAGATATGACGGACTCAACCGGCTGGATCCATCTACCGGGGAATTTATACGCTACCAGAATCGCCCCGACGACCCTCTCAGCCTGGGTGACGATCGTGTTTGGGCGCTATATGAGGATCACCTCGGTGCCGTTTGGGTAGGGACGCTGAACGGTATCAGCGTCCTGGATCCAGAAAGCGATCAGTTCATTCGCTACCAGCATGATCCGCAGGATCCAAACAGTCTGAGTTCAAATTCCGTTTTTTCATTCTATGAAGATCCCGATGGCTTCATGTGGATCGGCACGTGGGGAGGGGGATTGAACCGCTTGGATCGCTCAACGGGGACCTTCGATCACTTCACGGAGGGCGATGGTCTGCCTAACGATACGATTTACGGGATCGAGGTAGATGCAGATGGGCACCTCTGGATGAGCACGAATCGGGGGTTGTCGAGATTTGACCCACGATCTGGAACATTTCAGAATTACGACGTTCGTGATGGCTTGCAAGACAATGAGTTCAACGTCGGTGCGCACTTTAAGAGTGAGAACGGAGAGATGTTCTTCGGCGGCATTCAAGGCTTTAATGCCTTATTTCCCAGCGAGATCCAGCAGAATCCCCATGTCCCGCCAATCGTGATTACGACTTTCTATAAATTCAATCAACCAGTTCGCCAGGATCTCCTTCCAAACGAACGAATTGAGCTTTCCTATAAAGAGAACTTCGTCGCTTTTGAGTTCTCCGCGCTGGATTTCAACGCACCCGATAAAAACCGTTATGCATATATGCTTGAAGGACTCGATGAGGAATGGATCGAATCTGGGACTCGGCGTTACGTGAGCTATACCAATCTCAAAGCCGGCGATTATATATTCCTGGTTAAAGGGTCAAATAGCGATGGGGTCTGGAATGAAGAGGGGATCGCGGTCCGCATCACTATCACACCGCCGTTCTGGGAAACGTGGTGGTTCAGGGGGGGTGTTCTCCTGGTGTTGTTAGGGAGCGCTTTCGGTGTTTACCGATTGCAGGTCAGGAGCACCGAGGCGCGGAGACGCGAGCTTGAAGAGCAGGTTAGAAAGAGGACGCACGAGTTGGAAGCTCTCTATCAAGCCGAAGAGAAGATGCACCGCTATTTGCATCTAGATCAGGTACTGCAGACGTTGGTGGATGTGGCTGTGGACATTCTTCAAGCCGACATGAGTTCAGTGCTGGTGTGGGACGAAGAGAGGGAGAAATTGGTGATGAGTGTTGCCCGTGGTTTCAGCCATGAAGCGATGTCTCACCTATCCTTCGCCAGGGATGAGGGAGCCATAGGGTATGTGGCCTCCAGTGGCGAGCTGGTAATCGTAGAGGATGCACTTACTGATCCCCGCCGAAAAGATGAGCGGGCAGAGATCCTAAGAGTCATTGATTCAGAGGGGATCCAATCCTTTATGCACCTCCCTATCAAAATTGATGATGAGATCTTTGGTGTCTTCAATATCTGTTTCACCGACCCCTATGCCTTCGGAAAAGATGAACAGCGGCTTTTCCTGGCTTTGGTTCAGCGGGCTTCGCTAGCTATCGAGAACGCCCAGCTTTATGAAGTAGCGCAAGAGTTAGCTGTAGTAGAGGAGCGTCAGCGTCTCGCCCGTGATTTACATGACGCGGTAACACAGACACTGTTTTCTGCTAGTATGATCGCGGAGGTGATTCCTCGGTTGTGGGAGGAAGATCCTGAGCTTGGCCTCAGCCGGCTTGAGGTCTTGCGCGAACTTACCAGAGGGGCGCTAGCCGAGATGCGCACACTGCTGATAGAACTGCGACCTGCCGCCATCGCGGAAGCGGATCTCGTAGAGCTGATGCGACAACTGGCGGAATCGACGACCGGACGCGCACGGATACCCGTAGATCTTCAAGCTGAAGGAGGATGCGATCTTACTCCTGAAGTGAAAGTTGTCCTCTACCGAATCGCACAGGAGGCGTTGAACAATGTGGCAAAGCACGCCAAGGCCAGCCGGGTGGTTATTCGTCTCGTATGTGAGGATCCAAAGGTCGACCTTTGTGTCGAAGACGATGGGATTGGCTTCG
>CBDVCG010000171.1:0-5171 GCA_965372425.1 uncultured Anaerolineales bacterium | reverse complement strand
GTTTCATATATGCCCGGCATGGGGGTAACAAGTAGGTGAAAAACCTTTATGGAGGTTGAAGAGGGACGGTCTGGGAAAACCCCGATGACCACGCCCGTGAAATCTCCATCCAAGTCGACATCCGCGCTGATAGAAGAGCTACGTAAGTCCATGCCCGTGTCGATGAAATCGGGGGACAAGGTCACCCCTACGCCAGGCAAGTAGGCTGGCACGTCGGTTCTTGTTCCTGTTTCACGGGATGTATTGAAAGGAGGTAGGGATCGGATCAATGATGAGCCACAAATCACAATAATCTATCACCATCAGAACAAGGGAGGAAACCTATGTCCGGCATGCTTCTGCAACTCAATTTTAAATACAACGTATCACCCGCAGATTACGAGGGAGCAGTATCCCCACTGGCTGATAAGTTCGCCGCGGTACCTGGCCTGCGCTGGAAGATCTGGATGATAAATGAGGCTGAAAGCGAGGCGGGAGGGATTTACCTCTTCGATGATGAGGCTTCTCTGAAGGCCTTACTGGAGAGCGAGCTCGCCGCTGGGGTGATCAACCACCCCGCGCTCAGTGATTTCAGCGTAAAAACATTTGCGGTCATGGATGCGATTACGGCCGTCACTCGTGGTCCGGTAGGATAGGATACCACCTTATAGTCACCCGATCGGGATTGGGCTGGTCTTCGTGTCGGCCAAGACGAAGATTAATACCACTTAGGCTTTAAGCTACACCCCCGCTTCGCAAGAATCGGGGGTGATTGTTTTCCAAGTCACAGCTATTCCCAATTACTTCATCCCTGAGAATAGATCTGTCTGTGATTGATATGAAAATTTCAATTTAAGATAAGGGGTGAGGGTCTAAATGCCTAAATCGTAGTTTTCTCTTGTGCAATTTATTATTCTGGCTGTAAAGTTAATCCGGTTAATGACATCAAATAATAACCTTAGTACACACGGCTTCACGATAAAAACACCCACACGGGAGCGGAATCACACATAACCAAGACAAGTTTCGCCGATATTTGACCTCACGGCTCCAAACCGTGATGTCCACTATCGCCCTCAGCACTTACTGCCTATCCCTACCAATGCTATATGCTATAGGAAACTCGACGAGGCAGTGCAATATAATGGAGGTTATATTGCATTAGCGTGGTTGAATTATTAGATGCTTTAATCGCCCCAGCACAAAGAACAGGAGATACTTATTCCTGAATGAGCCGCGCGCTGAAGACCAGATCTGAGAACATGGCTCATTGCAGGAGGGTGGCCTCGTATGCGTGGCGGAGCTGCCACGAAGCAATGGGGTTAGCCCAGCAAGAGCAACCTTATGGTCAAGCAGTCGAAAGGATCTTTCCGGCTTGGACAACCTACCCCAAAAGACCCTCAGAGAAGGTTCTTCAACTCCAACGGCAATCCAGCAACCATCAGCGTCACCTGGTCTGCACGCGTCGCTAGCCTCTGGTTGGCTTTTCCCAGCGCGTCTCGGTAGATCCGTCCCATCGGGTAAGGAGGGACAAGCCCTGATCCGACCTCGTTCGAGATCACAATCCAAGTGGCATTGCTTCCCTCGTACGCCGCCAGCAATTCGTCCATCTCTACCTCAATCGCCGCTTCGGTCACTTCAGATGTCCATGGCTCTGGTAACTGAACAAGCACGTTGCTGGTCATCAGTGTCAGGCAATCAATCAGGACAACTTCCGCCTGAGCAGCCCCTTTAGAAATGGCCTCACCAACCTTTCGAGGGGCTTCGATCGTTTGCCAGGACTTGGGGCGGTCGGAACGGTGGATAGCGATGCGATAAGCCATCTCCTCGTCGCCGGGTTCAGCGGTTGCCACGAAGCTCACTTTCCCGCCGAGCTTCTCCGCCAACCGCAGGGCGCGATCGCTCTTCCCACTTCGAACACCTCCCAATATCAGGATAAGCCGTTTTCCCATATATTCCTCACAGTGTGTAATAGCGTTTGTATAGAGGTCTCCAGGTCCTGCTTGTTAAAGACCTCAAGCGTGACCACCCCGGTGTATCGTTCCTGCAGCAGGCAGACGAGGACCGTTAGGAGTTTCTCCTCGGGGATGAGGGAAAGCGATTGATGATCTCGCGATCCAACTCCGTGCAAATGGATGACCTTTGTGCGAGGCAGGGCATGGTGCAGGATAGGTATTGGATCATGGCCGTCCAACCATAGGTGCCCCACATCTAAGCAGCGGCAGACAGACACCTGGTCAAGCACCAACCGGAGAAGATCCAACGGATGCCCAGACTGATTTTCTACCGCGAGGCGTTCCGGGCCACCTGCCCATTCAGCTAACAGCTCAAGCGAGCGCGTAACCTGTCGCGTCCAAGAGAGCCGGTCACCCGAATCATTCGAGTCGAGATGCACCACAAATGCCCAGGGGTTTAAGGGAAGGGTAAGCTCGATGACCTTGCGTGCTTTAACGAGCGATAGATGCGTTCCTTCCCCTCCAGCGCCCAAGCGGAGGTCCAGGGGAAGATGTATGGTGTACGTTAGATTGTTCTCCTTTGCCAGACGTACGAGCTCCTTAATGACATCCGGCGATGGAAGATTGCTCGAGTCGTGGTCTACCTCGAAGAGTACCAATTCCACGTCCTGTACTTTCCCGGCCAGATAGCGCACGTTGGGCAAGATTTCATCGGGGATAATGTAGGAGGTGGTTCCCAGCCGGAATGGGATCATACTTGGACCTCCAGAATGAACGCAATCAGGACAGCCAGTTCGGCGAACTCGCAGGCGGCGCCAAGCACGTCGCCGGTCCCACCGCCTAGCCGTTTTCGTGCCAACCACAGCAGAGCGAATCCAGCGGCGTGGGCCAAGCCGAAGGCCAGGAGGCCCCGCCAACCGAATAGGCCCGCAACGCCGGCGGTTAGTAGAGCGGCCACGGTAAGCCCACGACGGTTGAGCGTGCCATGAAACTCGTCACCCATGCCGCCCGGCCTCGCCTGTGGCAGTACTGCAGCCAAGAGAACCATCCAACGCCCCATGATTGGAGCTAAAATCAAACCGCTACCGTCTGGAAGCGAGGCGACGGCACTGACTTTCAGGATTAGGAAGAGGATCAGACCGACCGCGCCGAAGGCGCCCAAGCGTGGATCCTTCATGATTTCGAGTCTGCGAGCCGTGGAGGCCGAAACGGTCAATCCATCGAAACAGTCAGCCAAACCATCGAGGTGAAGGCCTCCGGTGAGAGCCGCCCAGAGAGAAGTCACCAGTGCGCCGGTCAATAAGACAGGAAGGGCTTTGCCGATAACTCCATGAGTAAGGGCCAGCACCACGCCCAATCCCAGACCGACTAACGGGAACCATGCTGCAGCTCGTCCGAGATCGCCTTGCTCTGGAGGCTCAGAGAGCCGGATTGGGATCGATGTCAGGAAGCCAAGAACGAGTTTGAACGAACTCATGTCTTCTCGCTTACGCCCGCTTCGGTGAAAGTCGCCATTTCGCTCAGGATACGGGCGGAAGATTCGACGAAGTGCATAGCGAGCACCGCACCAGTACCTTCGCCCAACCTCATCCCGAAGTCGAACAAAGGTTTCAAACCGAGTGATTCGAGGATAACACGGTGCCCAATCTCAGTTGATTGATGGGAGGCGATCATGAAAGACGCAGCCCTGGGTTCCAGCCGGGTTGCAACCAAGGCGGCTGCCCCGGAGATGAATCCGTCGATTACAACCGGAACCCGCTTTCCCGCCGCTCCTAGTATCACCCCAACCATCCCCGCAATCTCCAACCCTCCCACCTTGGCCAACACGTCCATTGGATCGTCGCTTTGGGGCTGGTTGAGGACTAAGGCTCGTTCAACGACGGTGATTTTCTTGGTTAATTGTGTGTCGTTGATCCCAGTTCCGCGCCCCACAACGTCAGCGACTGCCGCACCTGTTAGAGCCGCAGTGATGGCTGCCGCGGGGGTCGTATTACCGATTCCCATTTCGCCTATCGCCACCAGGTCCAGCCCTCGAGCGATCTCTTTCTCCACCACCTCCAGGCCTACATCAACCGCTTGTTCGGCTTGCGAGGATGTCATTGCGGGTTCCTGTGCCATATTTGCCGTGCCAGGCGCCACCTTGCGGGCTACCAACTCTGGATGCGATTCTAGTGGTACCGCCACACCGATGTCCACGACAATCACGCGCGCACCGGCCTGACGTGCAAGGACATTGATCGCGGCGCCGCCGTTCAAAAAGTTGATCACCATTTGTGGAGTGACCTCGGAGGGATAGGCGCTCACCCCTTCCCTGGTGACCCCGTGATCGCCAGCCATAACGATCACGACCTTATCCTGGATCTGAGGAAGTGAGTCGCCGGTGATTGCTGCAAGTTGGATTGAGAGCGCTTCCAGGCGGCCAAGACTCCCTATAGGCTTGGTCAACTGATCCTGCCGGGTGCGTGCCGCTTCCATGGCAGCATTGTCTAGATTGCCGATTTGCTTACACACTTGTTCGATGTGAATCATGATTTCCTCTCTATTGACATTGTGTAGATGTTTACAACAGATCCGCCATGGATCAAGCCGCGCGATTCGATCTTGATGGCCTCAGACATCCTTTCATTCATAGACTAGCGCACCGGCAGATTGCGCTGTGCTCAAGAAAAACCGGTAGAAAGCGGCGGCGATCACGCACTTGCCTACAGAAGAGATGGTATGTTGCCGAGAATAGTCTCTCCTTCCCCCCAGACATGCGTAAATCTTGGTCATTTGCGGCATGGGCTTTTCTCCCGTATCTCTAAAAACAAACGGATATTTCAAGCCACCCCGTGTGTTGAATCCTTCCAGCCGGATTAAAAGTGACCTGCACGGTGATGTAATCCTCAATAACGCTCCGATTGTCCGTAACCAGGAGGAGATCGCTAAAACCTTCATCCCCTGGTGATAGACGGCGTAGACATTGATGTTTGCTCGAGATCACGTGATAGGCATTATTCGAACAGCTCCGGATGAAGGGCTTTAGCGATGGCCTCAAGCGCATCGACCAAGCGCGGACCAGGCCGGCCGATCCAGTTAGTATCGATCTCCACAATGGTCCCATTGACTACCGCTGAGATGTCACCCCAGCCTGTACGCTCAGCCACGTTGTCCACCGTCGTCGGCACCCATACACCTTGCTCGAAGATCATCAGGTCCGGGTTGCGAACAATGAGCTCCTCAAGACTGATCTGGCCC
>CBDVCG010000170.1:0-5173 GCA_965372425.1 uncultured Anaerolineales bacterium | reverse complement strand
CGAACGGAAGAACATTAGGCCGTAGTCCAGGACACATCCTGGACACGCTCCGTCCCAATCGAAATGCTGACTTCGGTTGAGCGCGAGGACTGGGCAGATGAGGTCCCATCCGATGCGACCATCCTGACTTGCAGCGAGGAGTATCGAACCACATTATCGGAACCGGCGCCTAATACCGTAGAGGTCTGCGGGACACCCTATACGGTCGATACAGGCTCGGGCTACGGGGAGGTTGTCCAGGATTGTGTATACGAGCTGTACGACGAATTCTGCAGTTATACAGCCATGGATTGGGTACTCTTCGACACCGTCTCGATCACAGGAAACGATCTCAACCCCGTATGGCCGGATTATGTCCTTGGGGAGAACCAGCGTGCGGGTACGGGTGAGGAGGAACTCGTGGTTATCTTCCTGGTTGGGGAAGAAACATTCAGCTACGAACCCGATAACGTCGACAAGTTCGAGCAATTTGCCCCGGGTTCAAATTGGATACTTGAAATTAACACTTTTGGCAGCGTGGTGTCTGCGAGAGCTGAGAGGTAGGTTCTCACTCGAAGATTAGCTGTTTTCAAGGAGCTTTCTAACTCATATGGCAAAAGAATATTTTCAGGACTATATGCACGGCAACGTTTGTTTTGGCTGCGGGAAAGACAATCCTGACGGGCTGCAGATAAAGAGCTATTGGGAAGGCGAAGATGCGGTTTGCATCTGGGAGTCCAAGCCAATGTATCACGGTTGGGAAAAAGTGCTCAACGGCGGTGTGCTGGCGACGCTCATCGATTGCCATTGCATGGACACAGCCATGGCTGCAGCCTATCGCGCGGAAAATCGACCTCTTGGGACAGAGCCTCATTATCGATATGCCACAGCTTCGATAACAGTACGGTATTTAAAACCGACCCCGAATGACCGTCCGATCGAATTGCGCGCACAAGTCCTCAGCCTTAAGGGGCGCAAAGCAAAACTGAAATGCGATGTATTTGTTGATGGTATAAAAACCGCCGAAGCCGAAGCCGTAGGTGTACGCGTACTCGAGGGGGCCCCCGAAGAGGGAAGCCTCTTTCAGTAAAGAAACCCGTAGCTCACTGCGTGTTTCTTCCAATGAAAAAGCCTTTGGGGGTGCCACCCCCATACCCCCGCCTTACCCATCATCCTTACAAGTCGATGGATTCCTCTTTACGGATTCAAGGAACTCGCTCCTCCCCATCGGCAAGCCGATGGATTCCTGTTCCCAGGATCAAGGAGCTTACTCATCCCCATCAGCAAGCCGATGGAGTCCTGTTCCCAGGATCAAGGAGCTTCCTCCTCCCCATCGGCAAGGGACAGGGTATTCTGGTTATTTTCCATAAGAGCGGGATTTTGAGGGTTGTACCTGCGCCCGCAACCCAGGGCCTATCCGGCGAGACCCAGCTCGGCCTGATCCTCTCTCCCATTTTTTGACGCCAACCCGGTTGTGAAATGTTGTAAGATATACTTACGCTATCCAGAAGTGTTTCCGGATTCCGGGGTCCTTAAAGTGGTACATCAATCCCCCCTCCGGGTTGCCGGGCTTGCGCAACTCGTCCGCAGCGAGAAGAATTCCACTTCTGAGTGAAACCTGCTTACCCACGAGAAGGATCCTGAATCTTTTTCGGAGGAGGACATCCATGGCAATGTTACCCGATGGAAGAGCGCTCCCTGGGAAGCTCTTCATCGTTGAGGGAATCGACGGATCTGGCAAGAGCACCCAGCTTGATATGCTTCGCAAATGGCTCATCGGCCAAGGGTACCTGGTGGCATTCAGTGAATGGAATTCCTCGACTATTATCCGCAGGATGACCCGGCGCGGGAAAAAGAAAAAATTGCTTACACCGACTTCGTTCAGTTTGATCCACGCCGCGGATTTTGCAGATCGCATGGAAAGGCAGATGCTCCCCGCGTTAAAAGCAGGTGCGATCGTGCTTGCCGATCGGTATATCTACACCGCATTCGGACGTGACGTCTCTCGAGGTGTCCACCCGGATTGGGTCCGCGACGTCTACGCCTACGCCATCGTCCCAACCATACCCTTCTACTTCAGGGTCACACTGGAGGAATCGCTCCGCCGCATCCTTCAAGGCCGCCCCACCCTCAAATTTTATGAAGCAGGGATGGATTTGGGCCTGGATGATGACCCTTACAAGAGTTATGAAATTTTCCAGGGTCGCATATTAAAGGAATACGATAAGATGACAAAGGAATTCAACCTTCAAGTCATCGATGCCACGCTTCCCCTGCTTGAGCAGCAAGAGATCATCCGGGAAATGATCGAACCTCATCTGGGTGAGGCGCTACGGATGGAATCGAGTGCCTGGAGGGAAGTGCTCGCATCCGAATCGCTCCAAGGACGCTATCTTGAAGAGCTGCTCGCACAAGGAGCACAAACATGACTGACATGCGTTGTTTTAAATACCCTCTTCCTGGTTATAAGAAAAAGGCGCTCCCGGGCAAACTCATCGTCCTGGAAGGCACAGACGGCGTTGGGCGTTCTACACAAATCGCTCTTTTACGCGAGTGGCTCGAATCTGAAGGCTACGCCGTTGCCGCGACCGGCATGAAACGCGGTCAACTTGCCGGGAAGGCCATCAAACTGGCCATGGAAGGACACACACTCGGCGATACAACCATGAACTTGTCCTACACAACGGATTTCGCCGATCGACTCGAGAAAGACATCATTCCTGCACTTCGAGCTGGATTTGTCGTACTCATCGACAGGTACATTTACTCCATCATCGCTCGTGCGCAAGTTCGCGGCGCCGACCCATCCTGGATTCGCAATGTGCTCGGTTTTGGCTTAATCCCCGACGTCGTCTTCTACCTTCAGGCGGATATAAACCACCTGGTCCCCCGTGTGCTAAACGCCAGAGGTTTCTCTTACTGGGAATCGGGCATGGATTATATAAAGGGGCGTGACTACTACGAGACTTATCTTGAATACCAGAATAACCTGCTCGCACAGTTTGATGCCATGGCGGAAGAATTCGATTTCGTTCGCATCGATGCCAATGATTCGATCTTAGAAGTTTTTCGGACACTCCGCGGAGAGATCAAGAAAGTCATCAAAGACATGAAGGTCCCGAAAGAACTCAGAAAAGATCTCAAGAGGCAGCTCAAAGCTGAAGAACTCATTCGGGCGGATCTTGTAGCGGAAGCGAAAGAGGGTGAAGGCATCAAAGATGTTGAGGGTTCAGAACTCGCCTCCGAAGAGATTGTTGAACCGCAAACACCACCTCCACCACCAGATGGTAAGAAGAGTAAAAAAAGCGACACAATAATGGAAAAAGCAGATGATTCAAAGGTAATAACTGGAGATGGTAAGGGGAAAAAAGCACAAAAAGCTGAGGATGTGAAGGAGAAACAACCTCTGGAGGGTGAGGGAAAGAAATAGTTTGATCCGATCCAGGACTGCCGGCTCATGATAAGCGATAAAGAAATCAGTCAGCTCGCCTCCATGTATGGTGTCCCTGAGTTCATGGATTATTATCTGGATGGGGATGGTTATTTATACGAGTCTCGACTTCATCGATCCATTAAGCGGCTCGGCGAAGTCGTACTCACTATACAACGCCCCCAGGGAAGTATCCTCCTGCATCGGAAAAGCTGGTATGAGCCTGGAGTATACAGACTCCTCACCGGCGGAATTGACCTGGATGAAAAAATCGAAGATGCCTTGTTTCGTGAATTGGAGGAGGAAACCGGGTTGACCGTGGGCAATGTGGATTTTCTCGGTGTTCTTACTGCGCACATCTCCTCAGGAACTGAGGAACTCAATTTCGCCTCCTATGTGTTTTACCTGCGCGATCTTCAAGGCAGCCTCCGTCTGCCCAATGGAGGAGAGGATATCAGCGATTTCCGTGATGTCGCCATCGAGGACCTCCCCATGATCGCGGAAGAATTACGGAATGTCCCTCCCCCTCGTTCGGGCTGGGGAGAATGGCGTGCCATCGCACATGATTTCGTCTATGGATGTATTAAGTCATGACCAGTTCCTTATTCCTTGCTCGTCACGGCAAAGCCATACCCGAATCCCGGGATTCCTCCCGCCCTCTTTCACCGCAAGGGGTTAAAGAACTGGAGAAATGTGCAAAATACATTGCTGCGCAAAAAATCCAGATCGACGAGATTTTGCATAGCAACAAACTGCGAGCCAGGCAAACGGCAGAGATATTGTCTAAACACATTGGCCCTGCTGGGGGCTTGCGAGAAGCGGGAGGCCTAAGCCCCATGGATGATCCTCAGCCATGGCTGGATGAACTCACAGTTACGAAAGATAAGCTCATGCTTGTGGGGCATCTCCCCTTCATGAGCCGACTTGCAGGTTTGCTGTTGACGGGAAGAATGACTTCATCTTGCATCGTCTTTTACCCGGGGACCGTGGCGGCGTTCCGGAACTCAGGGGGTGACTGGGCCCTCGAATGGGTTATTCCACCCTCGTTCACACGCTAGGATGAGATAAACTCGGAAGACGAGTTCTATGAGAGCCTGCGAAAATATTTTGATCGCTGAATATTATGCACATTCCGATATTGGTAATTGCGCAGATTTGAAAAAGTGAATTGAATCGCAGCAAGGAGCGCAATGGAGCAATCGTTGTCATTTTCTGAGAAGGAACAGCTCGCACGTATCATCGAGAACGAATCGAATGAAGCTCTTCTTCGTCGAGCCAGAATCCTCATCCTCCATGACCAAGGCCTTTCCACGGATGAGATCGGCGACCATGTGAATTTGTCTCCCCGCACTGTACGGTACTGGCTCAGCGAATACCGCCAGAAAGGGATGGCAATTTTTCCTCAAGAAAATCTTGAAAACCTCAGCGCAGCTCCGGTAGAAGGTCCAGCCGAACCCGATGCAGTTGAGCACATCGACGGCGCCCCTCCCGATGAGGTTGCGTCTGAGATCGCGGTTGAACCTGGCGAGGTGACCGGTCGTGAAACAGAGTCGACCACCTTGAAAATAGAACCACCCACCGCGCACAGCGATTCTGAGGCGGAATACCGATGGGAGAATGTCTCCATAGTAGAACAATACGAAAGCTCAATTGAAAGTGTAGAAACCGACGTCAAACAATATTCGTTGGAGGAACTTTGCGACACATACCACGTCGATATGGTTCATGCCAGCTATGTGGCTCTATTGGCTGTAGACCTCTTCG
>CBDVCG010000169.1:0-5200 GCA_965372425.1 uncultured Anaerolineales bacterium | reverse complement strand
CGATTTGAGAATACTAGGTACGTGCATAATCGATATTATCCTCCCAACTTCATATCTTATTGAAACTCTGAATCTTTAGCGTGCTCCTTGCGAGTCGTCCGGTCCCGGCTCCCACATCGAGGATCCTGGGATCTCTCAGGGTTCCAATCATTGGAGCGACTGATTCACCGGTGTATCTTCTCTCCCAAAGCGTGTCTAATTACTTGATGTGATCGTAGCGCGTTGCGGTAAGGTTGATCTTCATTCCGACCACTGAACCGGACGCTCGACGACGCGCAGGGATCTATGTCTCGCGAGATTTTTCTTCGATCTCCCAGTGGAGAGCGGGGCGTACTGGGCCTCGTCTCGGCTCGGCCCAATGGCTCCCCGGCGAGCCGGTTCCATCCACGCTGAACGTAAGCGCAAGCTCATCGGTGAAGTAGGATTTCACCCGGAACGAACTAGCATTCACACCAATGACATAGGATGTCTCGTTTAGAAAATTGGCCGGGATTCGACACCTGCTGATATATCGTCCCGGTTCTCGATCCGTCATCTGCTCAAACAACCGGGGATCATCCGTATCGAATGATGTGAGCACCGGATCCCCGCGGCTGGTAAATAGATAGATCCCTGTACGCAACCCCGTAATCGTCTCATTGAGCTCATACTCGAACTCGATTTCACACGGCTCCACGGATAAGATCCGATCTGCAATCTCTCCTCTGTGGTCGAAAACCCTGAGTGCGATGGGGGAAAATGGATGAGCGGAAACCGGGATCTCCTCCGCCTCCCACACCCGTTCCCCGGCGACGTGCAGACCCGAGGTCATATAGAAATCGACCGCTTCCGGAGTGGGAGCCCAGAGCGCCATGGCTCCCTTGTCAAGGACAAGGGTATCCACTGTGAGACGCATGATGGCGGACATGTTATGACTGACAAAAAGAACCGTACGGCCCTCCTGGGCGACATCGCTCATCTTCCCAAGGCACTTCCGCTGGAATTCCGCATCGCCCACTGCGAGCACTTCATCCACCACAAGGATCTCGGGTTCGAGGTGGGCAGCGACAGCGAACGCCAACCGAAGATACATCCCACTCGAATAGCGTTTGACCGGCGTATCGATAAATTTTTCTACTTCTGCGAAACCCACAATCTCATCGAACTTCCGATCGATCTCGGTCCGCTTCATCCCCAGAATTGCACCGTTCAAATAGATGTTTTCGCGACCAGTAAGCTCGACATGAAAACCTGTGCCAACTTCAAGCAGCGAGCCTACCCTCCCGCGAATCTCGGCGTATCCTTCGGTCGGATCAGTCACGCGAGAGAGAATTTTAAGCAAGGTGCTCTTTCCTGCCCCATTCTTACCAATGATGCCTAAGACATGTCCCTTCTTTAACTCAAATGACAGGTGTCGCAGCGCCCAGATCGTTTCGTAGGTTTGTTTGGCACTCCCAGAGCGGATCCGTTCAACCGCCCGGACCATGCTGTCTCGGAGCGTTGCATAGCCGCTCGGAAGTGCGCCGATGCGGTATTGTTTTCCCAGATCCTCAACCTTGATAGCGATATCCGTCATGTCCTACACCAAATCCGCGAAGGTTTTTTCAGTGCGCCGAAAATAGTAGACGCCGACGAGAACGAGAACCACGCATGAAATAATCGATGCTGCGAGCATTTCCATGGACGGCTTTCCGGAACCAAGCATCGCCCAGCGGAAACCCTGAACTGCGCTCGCCATTGGGTTCAACCCATACAGGAATTGCCAGATTCCTTCGGGGATGATCGTCGCCGAGTAGGCCACCGGGGAGGCGTACATCCACGCCTGCAGAAGAAATGGGATGACCTGAGCGACATCGCGGTACTTCACGTTCAACGCGCCCAGATACGAACCGGCTCCGAGTGACGAGAGGAGCGCAATAACCAAGAAAAAAGGCAGAATCCACACCGAGGGGGCGAGGGGGACCTTAAAGAAGAGCATCAATCCGAGAAGAACGACGAATGAGATGGCAAAATCGACAAGCCCAGCAGTTACGGCTGAGATCGGGATCGCCAGGCGGGGAAAATACACCTTCGTGATCAAATTTCTGCCTCCCACCAGGCTGTTTCCGGATTTTGATACGCCATCCTGGAAAAGCACCCACGGAAGGAGTCCTGCGTAATAAAAGACAGGTCCAGGTATCCCGTCTGTAGGTAGACCCGCGAGCCTGCCGAATATGATCGAGAAGATGATCATCGTGATGAAAGGACGGAGGATAGCCCAGCCTGCTCCTAAAAGAGTCTGCTTATAACGAACTTTGACGTCTCGCCATATGAAGAAATACGTGAGCTCGCGGTATTGCCAGAGCTCCCTGACGTTGATGCCAATCCACCCCTTCGCTGGGCGAATGAAAGTCACGGGTTGTGATATCTCTGATGAATCCGTGGGCAGAGCTGAAGAATCAGACACCACGAACCTCCCCGGAAACGCGATTCTCACGGTACCACGCAACGGTTTTCTTCAGTCCTTGCGCAAAAGTGGTCGGAGCCGAAAATCCGAAATATTCTTTCGCCCGGGATATATCAAGTCCCCGGCGCGGTTGACCATTTGGTTTTGAAGTATCCCAGACTAGATCGCCCTCAAATCCCGTGTTTGAAGTAATCATCTCCGCAAGGTTCTTAATGCTGATTTCTTCACCAGATCCAAGATTTACGGGCTCGCTGGCGTCGTATTTCTCGGCTGCCAACAGTATCCCTTCAGCCGCATCCGCAGCATAAAGAAACTCCCTGGTGGGCGATCCATCACCCCATACGACCAGCTCCTTCTCCCCTCGATCCATCGCCTCGAAACACTTGCGGATGAGCGCTGGAATCACGTGGGAGGTCTCTAAATCGAAATTATCTCTGGGTCCGTATAAGTTTACCGGGATGAGAAAAATCGAATTGAAGTCGTATTGATCTCTGTAAGCCTGGGACTGCACCAACATCATCTTCTTCGCCAAACCGTACGGCGCATTCGTCTCTTCAGGGTATCCATTCCAGAGCTCGTCTTCTCGGAATGGCACGGGGGTAAATTTCGGATACGCGCACACCGTGCCGATCGCCACAAATTTCTCGACACCCATCTTCCATGACTCGTGCATCAGCTGCACGCCCATCATCAGGTTATCGTAGAAGAATTCTGCAGGACGCTCTAGATTAGCTCCGATTCCACCCACGTTCGCTGCAAGATGGATCACAAGGTCTGGGTTCGCATCTGCGAGCATTTTCTTGACATCGCCTGCATCGACGAGGTTGTAGTCCTCGATGTGCGGGATGAATACATCTTCCACACCTCTAACGCGCAATCCTTCCTGGACATACGATCCCAGGAAACCTGCGCCACCTGTCACGCATACACGTTTTTCGGACCAGAATTGTTGGTTGAATATCGTTCGATTCATCTTTATCCTCTGACCTCTCAAGTGTGCGTTTATGAGACGATAAAATCGGCGTTTCGGTAGCGAGGGGAATATGGGTCACGTATCAACCCCGACGCAAGAAGGCTGATAACTTCATCAATTCCTTCCTGTACAGATGTTCGCGCTTCAAATTTAAGGATTTTACGCGCCTTTGAAAAATCGACTGAGACGTCACGCATATCTTCATCGAAATGAAGATCCTCATATTGAATTTTTATTTCGGGAAGAGCTTCTCGGATCATGCCGATGATCTCTTCCTTTTTGAAATTCAACCTGTCCGAACCGAGATTAATGATCTCCCCTCCGACGTCCTCGATCGGTGCGCCCATCGCCTCCCGTATTCCACGGACTGTGTCGCTAATATGCAAAAAGGATCTTGAGACATTCTTTTCAAAAATCTTCAAAGTACCCCTCAGGAAGGCCTCAAGCGTAAACTGATTCACGATAAGATCGAAGCGCATTCGAGGGGATACTCCAAACAGCGTCGCAAAACGGAAGATGATCGGTTTGGGCCCGCCCTGGTCCTTCACTTCAGCGAGATATGCTTCTGCCGCGGCCTTGGATTCCCCGTAAATGGACTGCGGGTTCAATGACGATGCCTCAGACACTGGTTTTCCATCATTGGCAAAGCCGTACACACTGTATGTCGAAGAGAATATGAACCGCTTCGAACCAATCCGATCGGCCAGCTCGTAAGCCCTTCTGACGCCATCCACATTGATCCGAAAAGTTTCCTCACGCCCGATCTTCTGACAGGCAGGAAAACCCACGAGCGCGGCCAGATGGACGAATATTTTTTCGGGTGGGCTATCACCCTCATCTGAGAGCGAATCCTCGAGAAGATGATCGAAATCTACCACGTCCGCATTTAAAAACTTGAACTCGGGGTGGTGAAGATACGACATGAGACTCTCCCCACCAAAAAGCAGGTTGTCCAGAACCGTGACCCTGCAGTTATCGCGGAGCAGCACGCTCACAAGGTATGAGCCGATATAGCCCGCGCCACCGCTGATGACAACATCCCCTTCTACGTCGTGTTTTTGCATTCCCATATTCACGTCCTGAATTTGATCAGGAACAAACCAGAGTCGTCCTCTCGAGTTTTAAGGTCGTGCCAGGCACTCGCGTACGTCATACAATCGGCGGTAGATCAATCCATCCGATCCATCCTCAACCCCGTCAATTAAAAGAACACATGGATCGGAAAAAGCCGATTTCTCTCCCGGGTCCATCGACTCCCACCACGAATCACTCACGTAGATATATCCATAGCCGCTCTCCGCAATCCGTTGTGGTGAGACATTCTCTAGTAGATCCACTCTTTCTGGTAGATCTATGTATGACTTATCCACGGAGCGCGTCAGCCTACCCGTGATCGCCACTGCTCTCCATGGATGTGAGTCCAAGATCTCCGCATTCGGGCTCAACACATCCCAATATTTCCTGGCTATCAACGCATCCACCGGCTCAATTTCATCGGGAAGCACGGCATATGGGATTGCACTGATGAGTGAACCAAACACAATGATCCCACTAAAAGTTGCTACCACGGCCCAACTCACAATTGCAGCACGCAATGCCTCGGATCGAGTCCCCTGCCAGATCTGCATCATGATTGGCACAGCAAGCAGGATCCAGATTAGGAGTGAGTAGAGACTGAATCGGGTCACGTCTCGATCGAAGGTATAGCGCAACACCATGGGTATGATGAAACCAATGATCGAGGCTAGAACCAAGCTTGCAAGCACAAATCTCCCTTGTTTTAGCCAGTGGCCAGCCCTCCA
>CBDVCG010000168.1:0-5214 GCA_965372425.1 uncultured Anaerolineales bacterium | reverse complement strand
ATAGTTTAACTATGAGGAATCCTTCTAAAAGAAGCAGAATTTTTATTGATTACAAATGCTTTACGGACGAATGGGAAGTGGGCTAAATGAACTCTTCGTATCACGCAAAGCGCAATTGGAAGATGGCAATCTTCTGGTTGGCTCTAGTGCTTGGGGAATCGCCGGGTACTTCCCGCCTGGATGGGGGGTTTGGTATGGATCATCGTGCGGTCTATGGAACCTTAGTTTTCGATGATTAATTTTGATCGAACGCAATGTAAATATGCAAGAAGGAAATTCATCATAGAACTACACATTAGAAGGATCAGACACAGTTTTACAATGGCTTGAATTAGTGAACCAAGGTTCGAATTGGTTGTAAACTCATTAACAGCATGAGAATCCTCGTAGCTTCTCTCGATTAAGAAGGGAGAAATCTGTGGCTCAAAGGTTTGATTTTGAACGCACCTGGCTAATAAAATTTTCAACCTGTCTCGAAGCTGCGGCGGGACCTGAGGTGCGCGACACGATTATGCAGGGAAGTGAACTTCTGGATGATCGCATAGATCGGGATGATGTTTTTGTATGGTCACGAAAAGCGATGAATGACGTAGACACACTGCTCGATGAGGATATCCGCATTCAGGTCCTCACAGGGTGCGCTTGCCGTTATCCCACAGAAGATCTTTTATCCATCCGGGAAAGATTTTTAGAAACCCGGGATATGGATGAGGTCATTGCGATGCTGCAAGAACGCTTCGTCATGTTCTTGCGTGAGGAGATTCGACTGCCAGACGCCATGGTGGAGATCGTCGTTGCGAATCGGTGGGGTCTAGCTGGAGAGCGAGAGGGCAACACAATTATCGCTACGAAGATTCCAAAGAGCGGCAACCTGCAAGCCTATCTCGAAGAATCGGATTCTGAAAAAAAGAGGGCGCTTTATTGTCATTGCCCCCGAATCCGGGACATCGTCAATCACCCTGAGCCGATCTCAGCCACATATTGCTATTGTGGTGGGGGTTTTTACAAATCGCTCTGGGAGGACATTTTGCAGGAATCGGTTGAGGTAGAGCTGCTCAGATCCGTCCTCCAAGGCGACGATGTGTGCAGTTTTGCTATCCACCTCCCTTTAGAATACAGGACGATTAGCGGGAATCGAGAAGGTGATGCCGCAAGCTGGTGAGGGTGTTCGAGAAAAAAGAGCAAGAAGCCTGCGGATGGTCCCTCGAGGAGCGTTAACCATCCTGATTTTTTTCGCAATCCTGTTTGTTCCTGCGGGGAGGCTTGATTGGTGGGAAGGATGGATTGTCTTTCTGGCATTTCTTATCGGGTCTTCGGCGTTTGTGATCTGGATGCGGCGTAAGGATCCTGAGCTTTTATCCGAACGCGCACAACCTGGAGAGAATGTCGAGCGATGGGATCGAGTTATCATGAGCATCTACACCATCCTTTTAATAATCATGTTGATTGTTGCTGGGATTGATTCTGGAAGATTGGAATTGTCATCTCCACCCCTTTTCCTTCGAATTGTAGGGTGGAGTGGGTTGGCCATCTCAATGCTCATCGTCGCCTGGACTATGTCATCAAATACTTTCTTGTCTGAGATGGTACGAATCCAGGATGATCGTGGTCATGTCGTCATCACGCAAGGTCCCTACCGTTACATCCGGCACCCGATGTATGTGGGCGTAATCCTGACCATCATCTCAACGCCCTTGGTCCTCGGATCATTTTGGGCTTTGATCCCTGCAGGGATGATTGTGACTTTATTTATAGTGCGGACTCATCTGGAAGACATTACACTGCAAGAAAAACTCTCGGGATACTCAGATTATGCGGCTCAGGTTCGTTATCGACTTATTCCAGGCATATGGTGAGCACACTTGCCTGGTCTTCAGGATCACCTTTAAGATCCTGGAGGATGAGCGTAAAGATACCTATCAGCTTTCGAGAAGTTCGGAGTACCGAAAATTATGTATAAGATATTCCTCGTTCACTTGAAGGAAGAAGCAACCAGAGACCAAGTGGCGCGCCTGGAGGATCTGGGGTTCGTAGTTGATTATGAAATCTTCAGTCGAAGTGTCATGAAAAAACTGGGCGAAACTCCGCCAGACGCCATTCTGGTCGACCTGGACCACATCCCTTCCGCAGCTCGAGATATCGGTCTGAGTTTACGGAAAAATAAGGGGACGAGGGTGATACCGTTGGTCTTCGTTGGAGGAGAACCTGCTAAGGCTGATGGGGTGCGGGAACTGTTGCCCGACGCGACATACGCACAGTGGGACTCGATAACCCATAGCCTCGAACAGGCAATCACTCATCCTCCGGGGGATCCCGTTGTCCCTGATTCAGTCATGGCAGGTTATGCGGGAGTTCCGTTGCTAAAGAAGTTGGGGGTCGGTGAGGGGACACGAATCTGTCTCAAGCACGCCCCAGAGGATTTCGACAAGACGCTCGGTCAACTGCCTCAGGGAGCCTCGGTGTCGCTTGATTTGGATCCTGACTGCGGCATCACCATCTGGTTCAACCGCTCGCGCGAGCAGCTCGAAGGAGACATTCAATCGATGGTTCCTTATGCAGAACGGGGAGGGCTGTGGATTGCGTGGCCGAAGAAAGCCTCCGGCGTCAGATCCGACCTATCCCAAACAATCGTCAGGAAGGTGGGATTGGACGCTGGATTGGTCGATTTCAAAGTTTGTTCGATCGATAAGACCTGGTCGGGTCTGCGTTTCACGAGACGACGAGAGACCAAGGATTGACATACGTACCCAAAAGAATCAGTATAACCATGCTGTTGCCAATTATGGAGCTCGTGCAAATATCGTAAATCTGCAATCAGGGCGCGAGAAGCGGGGGAGATGCAGGTGATTTGGGGGAAAGATCCGAAACCTGTCAGGTATGCAAGGCAGATCCCGATTTGTGCCCTGACACAAGTCTAGAATGTGCGGGACCGATTTCGTGAGCCGGTGGCTTATTTGATACATGCTCCTTGGGCATGCGAATGCGTTAGTTCTTATAATAATATCGATGAAGGACAGGGAGGTGCGTGGTTTGACGAACACAAAAGAAGGAGATGGCGATAAGTTGGGCGTCTTCCATCGTGCTTTTGATTTACTTTATCCTTTCATTCGATTTTCGTATGAGAGGGTATTAAAGCAAGTTTGGTTTTCGGAGATCTCAGCCAACCTGTGGGTTGGAGGGGCGCCCAGCTATCCACGTGATTACGAGTTTATTCTTGAACATGGAATCACGGCGGTGGTCAATATTCGCGCTGAGCGGGATGATGATGTTGATTTCTACAGCAGCCATGGAATCAATTATGTGAGGTATAAGGTTCCAGATATCTACATCCCTGAGCCTGAGATCATTACGGAGGCAGTAGATTGGGTAGCAGGGCAGGTGGCGGAAGGACGCACGGTGCTCATTCATTGCGCAAAGGGGCGAGGGCGATCAGCCGCACTCACGGCTGGGTATCTCATGCGTGAGCAGGGGATGAACTATGATGAAGCAGAACAACTTCTAGACACCAAGAGGCCACTGACAAAACTCGAGGATCGTCACCGCAGGACCCTAGAAGCCTGGATCAAAACGCAGGAAAGATAAACAGCGTAGATTGAGCTTTGAACAGAAATTTCATTAGGGAAAAAAGATCCCAGGGGAGTATCGTTTCTGATTAGAAAGCTCGAGACCCTATCCCTATGATAGATGGATGGAACAGGATGTAGGTTATTAATCCTCATGTGTTTAAGTGAAAAAGTCGGAATTCCCTGTAGCTTGCTGCAGAGATGAATTGCTAGCGGGGCATGGGGGTGGCTCCCACATAGGCTTTTTCCCTTAAACTCTCTTTTCGCCATGCGTATTTGACGGCTATAATCTCAGAGATACAACCGGGATGGAACGTCATCTCCATTCCACAGACTAAAGTCGAATGGGACTACAATTTCCTGATAACAATGCTTTTCTTTGGATAGGAGATCAGGATACAAAATGAGCAAACAACTCCTTGTTTATGGACGCCCAGGATGTCCGAGAGTTCCTCCGGTGCGTACGTTCTTGAAGAATGCAGAAATAGAATACACCTATATCGACATTCATCAGGACGCTGAGGGGAGAGAACGGGTACGTTCAATCAATGCAGGAAATGAGAGTGTCCCAACCATTGTGTTTTCTGATGGATCGACGCTCACCGAGCCATCCAGTGCTGCCCTCCGAAAGAAACTCATCGGTCAGGGATACGTTGTCGGATCATTGTCTCTATTTGAGCGATTGCAGGTCTTGCTTCAACATCCAGTCGTGCTGCCAGCCGGGATCGGTCTGCTCGTGGCAGGCTATTTCCTGAAGACCGATGGCCTCATCATCTCAGGGATGGTCATCCTTGCAATCATTTTTTTGAATCGCATTATCGAGGGAGGGGGGTGATTTTCAACCCAATGTAGGTTACGTTCCATATCGTCATTCACCCTATGTCAGACAATGCGCTGGGTCGTCTGCATCCATGGATCTTCTGGTATGACACACGAATAAGATTGTCACCATCAAGCGAAAAATAACCAAGATTTGAGGAGGCGCACCAGATGTACTTCAGCCGTACCGGACAACCGCTGGATCTAGTTTTCTTGCTGCTGCATGTTCTCCTGTGGGGCATTGGCGGTTTCCTCCTGGTACGGAATGTCTTTCGAATTCATAAACGGGAACAAACCATCGTTGGGTTTGCCGTCGGTTTTCTCCTGTTCACCTAGGATGGGAATCTGCTCGCTCAAATCCTACCCTTGAGTTGGGCTCGATCCGATTGAGCCCGCGTCTATTATCAATCTTTTTGTCATTCACCTAAATGGTCGATACCACCTGCTCCCATATTGGTAATTCGCGCGCTTGATTCCGACACGGGATGTATAATCAAGCGGAAGTACATGAGCCCATTATCGAATTCTTTTCGGCGAACAATCCTTAATCGCCCATACCGGCTTTTAATCATCATCTTGATAATTTTTATGATCATAGGGATTTTTATTAACGGTGACTATGGAGAATCTCGGGACGAATTCTACAATTTGAAAGCAGGGTCAAGAGCGTTCGCGGATTACACGGATGAGCAATTTCTGCGGGATCAGGATGATAATTATTTCCATGGCACAGTCTATTTCCTGTTGTTTTCCGCGGTATCAAAGAACACGACGTCGATAAATTCGAATTGGCTTGGGGTAGATTCCAGCCACTATCTTGGTTACGTTGTTT
>CBDVCG010000167.1:0-5228 GCA_965372425.1 uncultured Anaerolineales bacterium | reverse complement strand
CGCTGTCTTCCACGCAGACGGTCTGTGCGCACGTGTCGACTCCATAAGTCTACGTGGTTTGAACGATCAGAATCTTTTTACAATTAAGTCTGAAGGAAGGCGCATCAGCGACTTCCCGCGCATCGTCTCAGCCCACAAGCAATACCTTGAGGTCATTTACGTTTGTGCCAGTCGGACCCGTGATAATCGCATCTCCGGTTTCGAGAAAAATATTGGAGGCATCGTGATTTCGCAGAGCGTCCTCCGGCGATAAACCCTTACTCTTTGCGAGAGAGGCGGAGCCGCCATCCACGAGTGCTCCGGCAGTGCCAGTCGGTCCATCTGATCCATCCGTATCAATGGATGCGACAAGAACATTGCTCAAGCCAGACATCTTTATGCTTGCTGATAGTGCAAACTCTTGATTTGGTCCGCCTTGGCCCAGTTTGTTCGAGCCGATAGAGACAACGTTTTCTCCGCCCCCGATAATTGCACAGGGCGACGCAAATGGTCGACCAAATTGGCGGATCTCCCTGGCGATCGCCGCAAAAAAGGCTCCAGCCTCTTTCGCTTCTCCCTCTAACATCGAAGCGAGGAGGACCGAAGTAAACCCGAGCTCCGCGGCGCGCTCGCTTGCCCCAACACATGCTGCGTCTCCCGAGACAATAACAAACGAATGAAGTGGCAGCCCATTAAAATTTTTAGGAGTTTCTTTGCTTTCATCGCCCTGGCGCAAGTATTCCGCTGCCGACGGTGGAAATTTATCCCATAGACCAAATTCATCCATGACGGTTCGCGCGTCATTAAATTTTGATGTATCGGGAACGGTGGGGCCCGTGATGTAGTCCAGCGCATCTCCCACCACATCAGATACGGTTAAGTTGATAAGCGTTGCAGGAAAGATTGCATCGGCAAGCCATCCACCTTTGATTCGTGATAGGTGTTTCCGCACAGAGTTAATCTGAAAAATGTCGGCGCCACTATGAAGGAGAACCCGGTTCACATTCTTGATTTCTTCTATTGAAACGTCCTGAACCGGCATCGATAAAAGCGCAGAGCTGCCGCCAGTAATACCTGCGATCACCAGATCCCGCTCAGTGCAACCCTCGGCTAATTCCCGTAATGCCACAGCTCCTGTGTAACTATTTTCGTCGGGAATTGGATGAGAAGCATAAATCACCTGTGAATGTTTCAGTTTGACCTCGTCCCCTTTCTTGAGGACGAATAGACCATCCGAGATCCTGTCTCCAAGTGTTTCTTCGAGAGCCTGGGCGATCCCTCTTGATGCCTTACCGGCACCAATAATAAATATCCTTTCGAATTCATTCAGGTCGAAAGTCAAATCTTCAATCGAGAGCACATCTCCGTCAAGCCGCAAGAAGTGTTTGGCTGCGGAGTATGGATCGGCAGCAAAGAGTGCGTGATCGATGATATCTAAGGCTGCACTGCGCAAATCCTTATCACCACGAGCCAATAAGCTCGATCGATTTTTGATATAGCCTTCCTTCACGAGGAGACTTCTTGCCTTTCTAGACTGGTCGCCGGAAATTTGGACCCGGATAATGCGCTTTCGGCCCCAGCTCTTCTGCGATGCGCAGCAATTGGTTGTATTTTGCGGTCCGTTCACTGCGAGTCGTTCCAGTCTTTATTTGACCAGCATTGAGAGCAACTGATAAATCCGCAATAGAAGTATCTTCTGTCTCGCCAGATCGTTCGGAAACTTGAACACCATACCCCGAGCGGTGAGCGAACTCGGCTGCATCGAGTGCTTCCGTTAATGTTCCCACCTGATTGAATTTCCACAAGATCGCATTGGCGGCTCCGCTTTCGACGCCTTTCTTTATGTGTTCAATGTTTGTAGTAAAGAGATCATCCCCGACGATTTGAACCCCATCCAGTTTTCGTGTCAGGATCGCATACCCTTCAAAATCATCCTCCATAAGCGGATCCTCAATCGAAATCACGGGATAGCTCGTGCATAGCTGTACGTACATATCAATCACGTCATCTCGTGACAGTTCTTCGCCCTCCATGACATAAACACCACTGTCCCAGTCATACCAATGACTTGCGGCGGCATCCATCCCGTACATGATCTTGTCCTCATGACCGGATGCCTTCACGGCTTTCGACAAAAATTCCATGGGCTCATGAATGCCCGTCATTGGCGGGGCAAACCCTCCTTCGTCGCCGACATTCACGGCGATCTTTCCATATCGATCAACGATCAGATCCCGCAGTTGAAAGTTGATTTCATAACAAATCTGCAACCCTTCTAGTAAATCCTTGGCACCTACTGGTATAACCAGAAACTCCTGAATTTCGAGATCATTCGAGGTCAGCTTCCCCCCGTTGATGAGATTCACGAAGGGGACCGGGATGACATGTGCGGTCGAATTAATGTACTTATAAAATGGGAGCTCTAGAGCGTTCGCCGTAGCCTTAGCCACAGCCAAAGAGACGCCGACGATGGCGTTGGCGCCCAGATTTGATTTATTCTCGGTACCGTCGAGTTCACAAAGTAGCGTATCTATAGCACGCTGGTCGCGTGGATCCAGGCCGATAAGCTCAGGCCCGATAATATCGATCACATTTCTTACGGCTTGTTGTGTGCCCTGGCCCCCCCAGCGCACCCCGCCATCTCTCAACTCAACTGCTTCGCGCTTGCCTGTTGACCGCCCAGCGGGAACGTCAGCCCGCCCCGCCATGGATCCGTCGATCCAAATATCAACTTCAACCGTTGGGAAACCCCTGCAATCAATGATCTCGCGCGCACTAACATTGGTTATTTTAAGTCTCATAGCGAACACTTATCTCCGTATATATCGTTCTTGTGGTCACACTTCTTGATGGTATTTACTTCGGGTATGTCCTCAAACTCAATAAACGTCCGCAAAATGGGAAATGATTTCCGTCACGCAATTTGGACCGGGTATGCCGCCGTGTTACGGGACCTTCCAAAGAGAGAGGTAGGCATGAAGAAGCGTTGTTCACTCTAAGGTCCATTCTAAAGACTTTTTATTAATTGTCAACAATCATACAATACGCATGTAGACATAATAGGAAGTTTTAAGTTATGATCATTACTGATGAATCTCGGTTGCCATTTGGTCGGGAAGAGAGGATGCAGCCCATGGTCAATTGCCCCCTCTAATCTCTCTTCGCGCAGGGACGGGCATGCAATTCATGGGATCGTTGATAAAAACCCGCTCTTCCCGGCAATGATTGATAGCAGTCGGCATAGGATTTGTAGGTAGCGTAAAGGGTATACAACGATGAGTATTCAAAATATCAAAGAGCTTCAACGTAAGAACTTGGTGGTCGATGTAGCTGCGCTGTTGAGGGAATCGATTGCCAAAGGAGACCTCCCGCCCGGCACCCACCTGATCGAGCAAGAGGCTTCACAGCAGCTAGGAGTAAGTCGAGGTCCACTTCGAGAGGCGTTGAGGGTGCTGGAGAGTGAGGGTTTGGTGATAAGCTATCCGGGGCGCGGATCATTTGTCGCCGAACTTTCTGAAAGAGATTTATGGGAGATTTATTCTTTGCGGACAATCTTAGAGGAAGAAGCAATCCGCTTGGCAACAAGGCAGGGGAATTCAGAAGATATTTCTGCCCTCCAAGAGATATTGAATGCGATGCTTCAAGCTGCCAAAGAGGGTGATCAGGCGCTGGTACTGGATTTGGATCTTCGTTTTCACCAGCAGATATGGAAGATGGCGGGGCACTCCCGGCTTGAAAGCTTCCTGAAAGAAGTTGCCGCTCAAGCAAAGATGTATATTGCTGTACAGACATCCCTTTATGATGACCTGGCTACAGGAGTATCTGATCACGAAACAATCCTGGAGCACCTCAAATCTGGTAACGAGGAAGCAGCTGCAGATACAATGAGAACCCATCTTCAAGAGGCCGAGGCCAGTTTGCGAGCCTATTTCATGGAAAAGCAAAGTCAAGAAGATTTATTGAACGAAAATATGGAATAATCCGAATCAGATGTTCATCGATCTCTAAGGTGGCTGCTATGTCAAAGCCCGAAATCGAACTCTTGGGTATCCAATTTCAAAACCCCTTCGTATTGGCCTCGGGCCCTCCTACGGCGAATGGTGAGATGGTGATCGAAGCGTTCAAAGCCGGCTGGGGAGGCGCCGTTCTTAAAACCATCGGCTTGGTGCCAACACGAGTTCCTAGCCCAAGATTGCATGTCATTAAATCAGGAAAAGCAAAATGGGGGATGCTGGATATCGAGCTAATCAGCGATCTTACCGTCGAACAATGGGGGGATGAAATTGACAAGATCCGTAATTCCTTCCCGGGTCGACCGATCATTGCCAGCATCATGGGAGAAAACACACCAGAGAGCTGGCAGGGAGTTGTTCGCTTCCTTGAACCCCATCGGGTAGATGCTTTCGAAATGAATACCAGCTGCCCTAATTTCGCAGAGGGAGATGAGAGAGGCAGCAAACTGGGGCAGGATCCTGAAACGCTAGGTTTGGCGGTTCGTTGGGTTCGAGACTCGACTGATTTACCAGTAATCGTCAAGCTCACACCTAACGTCACCGATCTCACTCCTTTGATTGAAGCCTCCATCGAATCAGGGGCTAGCGCATTTTGTGCGACCAACAGCCTCTCCGGTCTTGGAGGCATCGACCTTGACGATTTCGCGCCGCTTCCATCTGTTGATGGGATAGGAATCGCAGGAGGATATGGTGGACCAGGCCTTCGACCTGTCTCTTTGCGCTGTACGGCGGATATTCTTCGAACTACCATCATCCCCGTATTTGGTTGTGGAGGAGTATCCAAATGGCAAGATGCATTGGAGTATTTCGCTCTCGGGGCATTTGCTGTTCAAGTTTGCACAGCGGTGATGTTGGACGGTTACCAGATTATCAATAGGCTCACAAAAGGACTGGACTCGTATCTGCAGAATCACGGAATGTCGTCCATCTTAGACCTCGTCGGCAAGAGCCTTCCTCCAGCTTACCGGGGAGAGCTTATGAAGCTGTATGAGCAATCGCAAGACAGAGCAACATGATATTAGAGGATAGATGACGGAGGCGCTCATAAATGTCAATTCTCAGAAATAATATTCTGGGCATGGATTTCGATAACCCGTTCTTGCTGGCCCCCGGCTTACTAACTGCTGACAGCAAGAAGACGATCGAAGCTTTCAGAATTGGATGGGGTGGAATCGTGATGCAGACGATTAGTGTATCGCCCACTGATAATTCCACCCCAAGAGAGAAAATCATTCG
>CBDVCG010000166.1:0-5235 GCA_965372425.1 uncultured Anaerolineales bacterium | reverse complement strand
GTTGTCGTTGGGCCTTGGATTCCAGGCAGTGGATGCTGCTGATTGTGCACTTCGGGGAGGCACGCTAAATGAAGTCAGGGCATGCGCATTACGAGCTAGACAGAAGGCACGGGTTTTCGCCATGATCAATTCGCTTGAATTTCTGAGGCGCAGCGGTCGAGTCAGTTGGCTTCAAGCTGGGGTGGGAGACATGCTTCGGATCAAGGTCCTTATCGATATTCAAGGGGGGCTCCCCATCTTTGCCGGAAGGATTCGTACGAGGAAAAAGGGCGTTCAGAAATTGATCGAGTGGGGAGAAGCCTGGAAACGTGTCACTCGCTTCGCTGTGCTGCACACCGGGGTTCCCGATGAAGCCACAGAAATTGCCCATCAACTCGAACATATCTCATCCGTACCTGCCCTTGTTGTCAGCGCAACGACCATCATAGGCGCCCATATTGGACCGCGTTCCCTGGGTCTTGCTGCGCTGGTCGCCTGAACCCTAGCACATTTATGCCATCCCCTTTATAGTTAATGAACATGAAACCATCACTGATAAAACTCTTAAAATATTTGCGTTTGGAAGCCGATCGCGGTTATGACGACCGCGCCATCGTAGGTGGACTGAAGAAAATGCTGGAACCCTGGCAGGAAGAGGCTCGATCCGAGGGGGTCTCGGATGCCTTCATCGAAGTCGTTGTCTCCAGGCTTGATGACTATGCCCATCTCTCACCAAAATCGCGGCGAGAAGCGCTGCAAGGGATCATCGTGAGGATGCGTAAGGAACTGTCGGCTGGGGAAACGATCGAGAATCTTCCCGAAGTCGACCAGACTTCAACATCAGCACGTGCCGCATCCGAGAAGATACCCACCAAGACCGAACAAGTTCCCCTTGCCACGCCTGAAGTAGCTCCAGAGCCGTCCAGAGTCCTCTCAAAACCCACGGAACCAGAAGAGGAAGAGAGGGCCGCGATTCCAACCACCAAAGCAGCTGAACCTGTGGAAGGTGGAAAAGATGAGAGCCCCCCCCCACCAGCGGAGGAAAAATCACTCGAAGCGCTTGAGGCGCCCCTGACCACGATCCAGGGAATTGGACCCAAATCCGCAAAAACACTTGCCAAACTGGGTTTAGAAACATTGGGTGATTTATTATGGTATCTCCCGCGCCGGTACGATGATTACTCGCGGCTAGAAACGATTAATCGGCTGTGGTATGGCCAGGAAGTAACCGTCATAGGTGCGGTGGAATCCATCGATTTACGCGTCGTTCGCAGTGGCAAGATGAAAATTACCGAAGCCATCGTGAGTGACGGAACTGGTTCTCTTCGTATCACCTGGTTCAATCAACCATGGATCGCAAAACAATTAAAACCTGGTAAGCCCGTCGTCCTCTCGGGCAAAGTCGACCAATACCTCGGCCGGCTTACGATGAACAATCCCGATTGGGAGCCAATCGAGCGTCAGCAGCTCCATACGAATCGCATCGTTCCGGTATATCCATTGACATCGGGAGTGACAAACAAGTGGTTGCGCAAGGTAATTCATTCCGTCGCTTCGCGGTATGCCCCCAGGCTTCCTGATCCACTTCCGAATTCAATCCGAACGTCAGCAGAACTCATGCCACTGAAAACGGCTGTGCAGCAAATCCATTTCCCTGACGACTTGGATCATCTGCACGATGCCCAGCACCGGCTCGCGTTCGATGAGATGTTCCTTCTCCAATTAGGTGTGCTGAGGCAGAAAAAAGAGTGGGAGAAGCTCGAGACGGAGCCGATCCTCGTGGATGATCCGTTTATCGAGCATTTTGTGACCTCGCTGCCATATAAGCTTACGCCCGCACAGACGCGTGCGCTTGAGGCTATTCGAGACGACCTGAGCTCTAAAACACCTATGAACCGGCTGCTGCAAGGTGATGTTGGATCCGGGAAAACCGTGATTGCAGCCGCGGCGATGGGTATTACGGCGTCAGCCGGATCGCAGTCCACCATCATAGCGCCCACAAGTATTCTCGCCGAGCAGCACTACCAAACCTTGCTCACCCTCCTTACAGATAACGCCGGTGTAGAGAAAGACGCTATCAGGCTCCTCATCGGAGCTACACCCGAAGCCGAGAAGTCAGAAATTCGGACCGGGCTGGAGGATGGGTCTATTTCAGTCGTCATCGGAACGCACGCACTTCTCGAAGACCCTGTGACATTCCAAAAGCTGGGTTTGGTGATCATCGATGAGCAGCACAGATTTGGTGTCGAACAGCGCGCCACACTGCGTGCGAAGGGCGATAACCCAAACCTACTCGTCATGACGGCGACACCCATCCCAAGATCGCTGGCGTTGACCTTGTATGGCGACCTCGATCTGACGGTTCTGGATGAACTCCCACCCGGGCGTCAGCCGATCGAAACACGCGTCCTGCGTCCGCAGGAGCGTACAAGGGCATATAGTTTCATCACCAGCCAGCTTGAGCAGGGAGGACAGGCCTTTTGCATCTTTCCGCTCGTTGAAGGATCCGAAAAAGTCCAGACCAAAGCAGCTGTAGATGAGTATGAGAAACTACAGAAGGAAGTCTTCAACTCATTCCAAGTTGGCCTGCTCCATGGACGTATGCGACCGGATGAAAAAGAACAGGTCATGGGAGAATTCCGAGAGGGAGAGCTTAACGTCCTTGTCTCCACCTCGGTCGTTGAAGTAGGCGTGGATATTCCGAATGCGACTGTGATGCTGGTTGAAGGCGCGAACCACTTCGGGTTGGCACAGCTCCACCAATTCCGAGGACGAGTCGGACGCGGCGAACGTAAATCGTACTGCCTGCTCATCCCAGACTTCGATGATGGCACAGACGATGAACGGCTCGCTGCCATGGAATCCACAAACGATGGTTTTAAGCTTGCTGAGTTGGATCTAGACCAACGCGGCCCGGGAGATTTCCTCGGCACACGTCAGTCGGGATTTGCCGAGCTTCGAGCTGCGCGTTTAACGGATGTCAAGTTGATAGAAAAAGCGAGACGAGAAGCGACACGCCTGTTCCAAGAAGATCCTGAGTTGCAAAAACCGGAACATGCATTGATTGCACAAGAGATGGATCGCTTCTGGACAGAAGAGAAGGGAGAGATGAGTTAGATGGTACGTGCAGTTTTGCCAGGAACATTCGATCCCATTCACTATGGACACATTGATATCGCACAGCGGGCTGTTCGTTTATTCGATGAGCTCATCATCGCTGTCTATGACAACCCACCCAAGACACTCCTGTTTTCCGTTGAGGAACGGGTAGCCATGGCCGAGTTGGAGTTTGCGAACGAAGAGAGAATTAGCGTCGACAGATTTAATAGTCTGACCGTGGAATACTGTCGGGAGGTGGATGCCCAGGTTATTGTGCGAGGGCTGCGGGTATTTTCCGATTTTGAGCATGAATTCCGCATGGCGCTGGCAAATCACAGGTTGGACCCCGGGATCGACGTTGTCGCGTTGATCACGAGTGAAGAGCATACATTTCTCACCGGCAGCACGGTCAAAGAAATTGCCTCCCTCGGCGGGGATGTCAGCAGCCTCGTCCCCGAACATGTCGTAAAGAGATTAAGCGACAAATTTATTGAGTTAGGTGAAGATGGACCCAATATCGTTCCGATGAATGCGCTGCGAGATTGAGCAAGTTGACCCATAGGGTCGTTTAGTGTAATCTTCGGCCTGAACCTTGCACCCTGCTAAAGAGGTCCGCTTGAGCGCCAAGAGTGACCGGAGGTAGCTATGGACATCCTGCACCTCGTGGACCGGTTGGAAGAACTGTTCAACGAGAGCAAACCAATTCCGCTCACCCACAGTGTCGTTGTGGATGAAGATCGCATGCTGGAAATCATCGACCAGATGCGCATTTCGATTCCTGATGAGGTTAAGAATGCGCAGCAAATCATTGCACAACGCGATCGCGTCTTGGCGCAAGCTCAGGAAGAGGCGAATCGGACTGTGAAACTGGCAAAAAACAAAGGGGAGGACATTGTTGCTCGGGATGCGATTGTGGAGGCGGCGCAGGTTAGAGCCGATCAACTCATCACCCAGGCGCGGGCTGAAGCCGAGGTGATCCGAGGTGATGCCGATGATTACATCATCGAATCACTCACAGCACTTGAAGCTGAACTAGATCGCCTCACGGCTCAGGCACGAAATGGAATCGCATCACTGACTGCGGAGAGACAAGGGGCCCATCGAGTCGAAGAAGAGTTAGAGCCCGTCGCGGATCAGGACTGAAGTTTCAGAAGTCAATCCACACACCGATCCGAGCAGTCGTTACGTGCGAGGCTGCCGGATCTTTTTATTCCCAAAAGCTTTTGAATTCCATCTGGATTCTTGGGATCCTGGCTAACCCTCCGCTTCCTCTTGAACCTCTCCATCCAGGGATTGACTTTCCTCTTTTTGTGCGAGCTTCATGGCAGCATCGAGGAGCCCCACAAAAAGAGGGTGTGGGCGGTTCGGACGCGAGAGAAATTCGGGATGGAATTGACAGCCCAACATGTAGGGATGATGAGCCAATTCTGCAATCTCCACCAGACGGCCATCCGGAGACTGACCCGAGAAAACCATGCCATGCTGCCCCAGTATTTCGCGATACGTATTGTTGAATTCGAAGCGATGACGATGACGCTCATCCACCTGTTCCTTCTGGTACATAGATTCTGCCACCGTTCCCTTCTCGAGCTTACACGGGTAGAGACCCAATCTCATCGTCCCCCCCATGTCACCGATCCCCCTCTGTTCAGGCAGGAGGTCGATGACCGGGTGCGGTGTATTCCGATCAAACTCCGTAGAGTTCGAATCCTCTGAACCGAGTACGCTTCTGGCGAAATCGATCACCATGACCTGCATCCCAAGGCACAGACCGAGGTAAGGTATATTTCCCTCCCGGGCATAGCGGGAGGCCATAATTTTGCCTTCGATACCTCTTGAACCAAAACCACCTGGAACGATGATGCCATGGACATGTTGAAGTTCTTCCCACCCTTTGCCTCGTTCCAGCTCTGCGGAATGAAGCCAGATGATTTCCGCATCAGCGCCGAGACTCAATGCAGCGTGACGGACCGACTCCTTCACGCTCATGTAGGCATCCCTCAGCTCAACATATTTCCCTACGAGCGCAATACGAACCCTTGGCCGCGGTGAGCGCTCTGCCGCCACCAACTGCTCCCATTCTGTCCAATCTGGTCTTTGTCTCGCATCGACGCCCAGGCGTCCCTGGAGGACAAGATCGCCATGGCGGATCACGTC
>CBDVCG010000165.1:0-5255 GCA_965372425.1 uncultured Anaerolineales bacterium | reverse complement strand
GTGTCCTCTTCCCCTGCTTTTCCATCTCCCTCAGGATCGCCCTCGGACTCGGCTGGAGTCTCCTCCACGAAACCCAGGTCCAACTGATCCTCCATCGTGATATTCCCTCGCAAGAAAGCGCCCTCTTCAGTCGAGAACGACGTTGTTATGACGTCTCCCCACACACGACCGGATTCGGTGATCTCCACTTTGTAGGCGGTCACATCACCTTTTAGCGAGCCGGAAACAACCACAGTAGCCGCCTTGATCTGCTTGCAGGTTACACGCCCCTGTTCACCGATGACGACGATTCCATGGACAGCAATATCACCATCGAAGGCGCCATCGATTCTCACGCCGCCAGTCCCACTGATCTGCCCCTGCCAGGTGATCCCGGAACCCAGCACCGAATCGACACGATCTGGTGCTTGTCCGCTCAGCGAGGGTCTGTCCGTCGTCCGTCGAAACATATGCAACCTCCTTCAATTTATGCGGAAGAGGCTGGGGGCCAATCTTGCAGCGCCGGAATGTCCCCGATAGATTCAGCCGCGGTTACCGCTCGAACAATCGCGCTTGCGACAGCCTCCGCAGCATAAGCCCCGACAAGATTAACATCAGCTTTCTTACCCCCTGTCGAGATCGCAAATATGGTATCACCATCCAGCATCGTGTGGGCAGGGCGAATCGTGCGCGCCAAACCATCATGCGCCATCTGTGCCACTTTATTCGCATCGTCTTTCGATAAGTCCGCGTTCGTGGCCACAACCCCGATGACCGTATTCCCCCGCGAGGCGAAGCGCAGCACGGTCTTTCCGATCATGCTTTTCATGACCTCGAGGGTATCTGCGTAAGGACCTTCACCGCCGACTTGCACAGGCCCGAGCTTCGCCGGCCGCGCACCAGCGAGAATAGCACCCGTTCGCGGGTCGATGACGTCTCCCAATGCATTTACCGCCACGATCGCTCCTACGACCAATCCACCTCCCAGATCGCGGCTGGTTGTCCCAATGCCGGATTTCATCGCGTTCGCCATACCCAGGATTTTACCCACCGTCGCCCCCATTCCGACGCCGGCGTTCCCCTCCCGGGGAGAATCACCGGAGGCATCCTGGCAAACAGCGTAGCCCATCTCGGCATCTGGACGGACATCGGCGCTTCCGATGCCCAGGTCGAAAAGGACCGCTGCCGGGACAATGGGTACTTTTGCCACCCGGACGTCAAATCCAATCCCCTGCTCCTCGAGATAGCGCATCACACCCGCAGCCGCATCAAGGCCAAACGCCGACCCACCAGCCAACAGGACGGCATGCACCTTTTGTACGAGATGCATCGGCCCGAGCAGATCGGTCTCACGTGTGCCTGGCGCACCGCCGCGCTGATCCACGCCCGCCACGGCGCCGTCCTTGCATAAAATGACGGTGCAACCCGTGATCGCGTCCGGATTTTCTACCTGACCGACGAGAATCCCGGGGACATCCGTGATCGCTGTGTGCTCACTCATGACAAGTCGATTCCATGCGTTCCTGCCCCCTCCTCTTGTGTATTAAACCGGAAATTCAAAGAACTTTTATGAATTCCGTTATTATCCTCTTCGACGTAGGAAAGGGTTCATTCAAGCTTATAGCCGAAGTTCCTTAATAATTCCTTCCGCTCGACGACATCCACCTCCGTCTCGACGCCCATGGGTACCACCCCGTCGATCACACCAAGGACTCCCCGCCCTTGGTCGGTCTCGGCAATGATCACCTCGACCCCGTTGGCTGTCGCACAAAAGATGCGACAGACTTCAGGAACCCTCTTGACCGCGTTCAACACATTGATAGGAAAAGCATTGGCGAGGAAGATGATGAACGTGTGACCTGCTGATATGGCCAGTGCGTTTTCTACGGCAAGCGCCTCCATCTCCTCCGAAGTGCCGCTTGAGCGCACCAACGCTGGTCCGGAAGCCTCGCAGAATGCGAGCCCGAACTCGATGCCAGGTACGGCGCCGACAAGAGCCTCGTGTAGGTCCTCGACGGTTTTAATGAAATGTGATTGTCCCAGTATGAAATTCACCGCATCAGGTTTTTGGATTATCACGGTGGAAAGGTCCATCGCTCACCTCCTCACGAGATAGCACAGGCGAAAGGACGACGTCAACTCGCTGATCATCCGCATCAATCCTCATTGTAGCGCAATTAATCTGTGGAGGTTTACCAGAGATAGATGACGCCGAAGCTCAAGCCTGTGTGAGCTTTCTGTGTTTCAGCCCAAGTGAGCAAAGATAGTTTGGTTTAGAAATCCCTGGGTGGTTCGTGGAACCGGAGGATCATCTCGTCAGTATTCCAGGTGGATTGCCAACTCACCACCTCGAAAAACGACTTTCCTGGTTTCAAAGGCATGGGGTTTCCATCCAATGTCTCAAACCTTAGTTTTCCACCACGTGTTGACCACTTCACGGGGTATACCTGTCCGTCACGAAACAGAAGACCTTTTTGATCCCAGACATATACAAGATTCATTTCGACGATCGTTTCCGTCACATACCGATGTTGTGCCCATAATATGGCCACATTCTCAAAGCCAAGCTGTTCACCGGTCAGACGATCCAACTCCGGAAAGAGCTCGCCGGTGCCATCTGCTTTGTCGTGTGACCGGAGATAGGATCCCGTTTGGGGATCGTATTGCCATCCAATCTGGTTATAGAGGTTGTAAATTACGCGGAACGATGCAGCAGGAGTCCCACTCACGGGCGGCGCTGAATCAAACGTGAGTGAAACATAGTCTTCTGGGTCGACTGGGTGATCGGCTAATTCGCTAAGTTGATCGACCCTCACGCCAGTGCTATTAATATCATCCGGATCACTCCCATACACCGACATCCGGTTGGATAACTGCGCCTTAACACCGCTGGACGCACCCGCAGTGATCAGCAATGCCTTCGGAAACAGCGTCTTGACATCCTCAAAGACGACTCGCCCAGATCTCACTGGTCCAATGACATTCCCATCGCCTGAACCCTCAGCAAACTGATTGCCATCCAATGCAGCGATGATCTCAGCATAATCACCATAGAAGATGGCGAGGTTTCGCGTCATCCCGAACCCCTGAAAGAGCTCGAACACTATCGAAGCAAACGATTCGCCGGTGTGAGGGATTGAACTTGGGGGGAAGTTGGAAATCGCAAACATGACCGGCCGCTTGCGGAGCCACTCCGGGTATTCGACGCGCAATCCTGTAAGCGGATTGGTTTCCCTTGTTTCTTGAGAATCCGTATCTGATACCGGTCTTGAAGCATCCGATGTTCCTCTGGGCGATTCTGCGGCTGTTAGCTCTTTGCTTGCCGTAGATTCTTTCTCTCCTTCTTCGTGCTCCCCGGTACCGGCCCCCTGGATATCTTTATCCGGCTCATCTGGAGAGCTTGAACCTCCTGCATTGTCAGATAAACCAGGTTCCTGAACCGTGGTTTGATCGAGACTGCTGGCCTCGATTTCTACCGGGCCACAGGCGCTCAAGAGTATGCCCAGCAGGAGGATGAGGGCGATCATTGGATAGGAAAGCGTAAAAACTTTTCGCGTCATACCTGGCTCCTTCAACTTTATGATAGTGCAACGACTCTATCAATGAACAGGATGAGAGACCATGGAGAAAAAGGGCTATTTCCCCAGAACAACCATGGGATCAATGAGACGAAGAGATAGGTTTGATCCATGAATGATCTGGATCACAATTGTGTAAACTCAATTTAATCGATGCTGGGTGGTCTATGAGTCGAGGATTATCGATCCTCCGGAGGATAAACCTTCTCGGGAGGGTGCCTGCGTTTTGGACGAGATATCAGCTCCAGCGTTACACCTAGCAACTCTTCAGTATCCAGGTAAGCATAGTGCCCATCTCCATCCGGGCCAAATCCAGAGCCTTCCATTATTACACGGAATCCCTCCACCTCGGTCCTTGCGAGAGCATCTTCCATGTCTTCGACGAGCAGCCCGAAATGCTGCACACCGTAGCCGTGGTTTTCAATATAATCCTGGTATATCGTATCTCCGTCGACAACTTCGATCAGTTCAATCCGGGTGGGACCAAAGTTGGAGAGCGCAATCCTCATCTTATAGTCCGCCTCCACCCCATAGTAAGACATGTCCTTCACAAGCGGCCGGCAGTAGGTATAGAAGTGCCACGGTCCAATGCCGAAATACTTCCAGTAATTCTCTACCGTTCGATCCAGATCGTCGACGACGAGTGCCACCTGCGCGATTCCGTTGTTGAGAAAATTGAGCGGGCTGGATGGGGCATTTTCATTGTTATGCATGCGATTGAACCTCTGGGATCAGACAGCAATTCTTGATAGTCAAGTGAACCTCTTGCCTGGATGGCTTTCAACTTATGGTGCGGATGATGCCTCAAGTTTCTCGAGAAACGCCGATCGGTTGTCATCGTTCAACTTCTTTGAAGCTAACTTCAGCGTGGAACGACCTGTGCTTGTGAGCTCCCTCGTTAGCTGTTCCATCATCCAGTTAAGGGCGAGTTGTTCGTGGCGTGCGATCACCGCTCGGACCGCCCAATCAACAGCTTTGCGAATGTACTTTTCATCATCCTCGAGGAGTGAGGCACAGATCGCCAGGGCCCTCGCATCTAGCTCCAGGGCCTGATCGTCGTTGAATTTTCCATTCCGTAAATATACGGTCGTCACAATCGCGGCGCGACGAACCCAGAAGTTAGGATCCGCAATCCACTGCTCGAGTTCATCCATCACCGACGGGTCCTGCACGACGACGCGCCCGAACATGGCCATGCAGAGCTGATCGCATTCCTCCCAATTCCCCACATCGGGAAGGAAACTTTTTCCTGTCATCCAGCGATCGATGGGTGCAAGATCCTTCAATCCGTCGTAAATGAAAAGTGCGATCAATTTGTGCTCCCGGGTACCCATGCTCCATGATTCCTGGGCGCTATCCTCAAGTACGGCGGTCTGGTTCTTGTACATGCGCAGGATTTCCTTGGCCATCCCCCTTAATGCGGGGACGCGGATGCCATAGGTGGGGCTGATCCCCGGTACAGCCGTAGAGATGAGCGACTGATATTCAGCATCTTCCGTACCTTTTTGAAAGGCATCCGTGAGCGCCGCAGCTACCTGCTCGGGGTTGGGATCTGTGGGAAGATGCAACGCAGGTTCCCGAGACTCACGCATCGAGATTCATCTCCATCTGGGATGATGGGCCTGCGGTGCGATTCGGTGGAGCCAGATCGACCCCCAGGAGAGAAGCGAACTGCCGTACGCTTTCAGGGCTATGACC
>CBDVCG010000164.1:0-5281 GCA_965372425.1 uncultured Anaerolineales bacterium | reverse complement strand
GGTTCTTGTGTAATATGTTGCGTTGCTGTTTTTGTGTATTGAGCTTCTGGTGTTGCTACCAAACTTGAAGATGGCGATTCATTTGATTCCTTGTTCGCACATCCTGATAAGGAGAGAGAAAACAGCAAAACTAGTATATAGAAATAAGCTGACTTGATGATTTTGTTTCTCATAACGTCAATTTAGTTAATAACTTATCAAGCGCCCTAACATTGATTCAATGGAAACCGTTCCCCATACCTCCCCGATGGGTGGATTCTATATGTCTTTTCGTCCTTATCATACATTTATCTTATTATGCATGAAAAGAAGCACGGATATCAAGCCAAAGGGATCGATGTGTGAAAAAGGGTTAGTGCTCAGAGGGTCTTTCGATCGACGAGGCACCCCAAGGAGGAGCCCCAGGTTTAAGGCAGCGCCCGAAATCTTAAGATATCGGACACAAAGAGGTTCTTCCCTTCATGGTTAAGAAAAGCGACTGCCTGAGAAATACATCCTTACAGCCGCTTCATTTATTCAATCTCCGGTGAATGAATCACTTCGCAAAACGTTGGGCGAACGCATCCCATCCAGCATAACGCCCGTTCTCCCCAAGCTCCTTCTCGATGCGTAAGAGTTGATTGTATTTAGCAACTCGATCGGATCGCGCCGGCGCTCCAGTCTTGATTTGTCCCATATTGAGTGCGACAGCTAAATCCGATATGGTCGCATCCTCAGTCTCACCAGACCTATGCGATGTCACTGCGCGCCATCCGGCGTTCTTGCAAAGCTCTACTGCCTCGATGGTTTCAGTGAGCGTGCCAATTTGATTAACTTTCACCAACAAAGCGTTACATGATTTTTCTTCAACAGCTCGCTTAACTCGCTCAGGATTTGTAACCAGCAAATCATCTCCCACGATCTGGATTTGATCACCCATTCTTGAGGTCATCAATTCCCAGCTCTCCCAATCGTCCTGTGCGAGACCATCCTCGATAGAGACAATTGGAAACTGTTCTACCCACGTCTCGTATAAATCTACCATCTCGGCGCCGTTCAGCTTCTTTCCTTCACTTCGCAGGTGATAGACATTTTCATCCTGCTCATAAAACTCCGAGGCGGCCGGATCCAGGGCGATGCTAATTTGTTCCCCAGGTTTGTAGCCGGCCTTTTGAACCGCCTCGAGGATAACTTCGATGGCCTCAACATTGGATTTCAAAGCAGGAGCGTAGCCGCCCTCATCTCCTACGAGCGCTGTATAACCTTTATCCCTAAGCACACCTTTTAACGTATGGTAAATCTCCGCTCCCCAGCGAAGTCCCTCTGAAAATGTTGGCGCTCCCACCGGCATAATCATAAATTCCTGTGCATCCGTTGACTGCCACCCCGTATGGGCGCCTCCATTCAGAATATTTAACATGGGCACAGGCAAGATGTGCGCATGTACTCCTCCAATGTAACGATAAAGCGGCAATTCTAACGATGCCGCTGCGGCTTTAGCGACGGCAAGACTAACCCCCAGAATTGCATTCGCACCCAGTATTGATTTATTTTCGGTGCCATCTAAAGCAATTAGCGAGAGATCGATCCCGCGTTGGTCGGTTGCATCTCGGTCAGAGAGGTGTTCTGCGATTTCTTGGTTGATGTTCTCTACAGCTTTGCGGACACCCTTTCCCCCAAACCTTCCTTTTTCTCCATCCCGGAGTTCAAGCGCCTCATGAACACCCGTAGATGCCCCAGAAGGTACGATCGCCCTACCCCAACTGCCGTCATACAAAAGCACCTCGACTTCTACGGTAGGATTCCCGCGAGAATCGAGAACTTCGATTCCATGGACGGCTTCGATCATTGTGTACATAGTGTTTGCCTCCACTAATTTATGTCATCCGCGCTCATTATAACCCCCATTGATCCGTCTACTCGTTGATCTTGAACTACGCTAAAGAGCCAGGCTGGATTCCTCACCACACCCAACGTGTTAGAATCGTGCCATGTCCATTTCGCGAACGTACCTTGATCATGCTGCCACTACACCCGTGGACCATCGTGTGATCGAAGCGATGCTGCCCTACTTCGGTGATCAATTTGGCAATCCCGGATCTCTCCATTTCTGGGGGCAGCGAGCTGAAAGCGCCCTCGACCGAGCCCGCCAGGATATTGCCGATATTCTTGGCTGTGACTTCGATGAAATTATCTTCACCAGCGGCGGGTCAGAGAGCAATTCACTCGCCCTTTTTGGAACGGCGATCGAAGCTCGTCACCGTTCTGGCGCAAATCGAATTCTCACAACCGCTGTAGAACATCCCTCCATCATTCAAACTGCGAGAAACCTTCAAAGACAGCACGGTTTCGATCTCGTGATGATCCCCGTAGATAAATACGGCGTCGTCTCGGTTGAAGAATTCAAGAAATTGATCGGCAAAGACGTCGCCCTGGTGTCCGTAATGTATGCCAACAATGAAGTCGGCTCCATTAATCCAATTCGAGAAATCGGGGAGGTCTGCCGGAAGAGTGGTATCCCTTTCCATGTCGACGGCTTGCAGGCAGCCAATCACCTGGACATCACGGTCGATAATCTGGCGGTCGACCTTTTCTCGCTCGGCGCGCATAAGTTTTATGGCCCGAAAGGTGTCGGCATCCTGTACGTCCGCAACTCAACACCACTCCATCCATTACAACTCGGCGGCAGCCAGGAATTCAACCGACGCGCTGGAACTCAAAACATCCCATCAATTGTGGGTTTCGCCGAAGCTTTGAAAATAGCAGAAACCGAAAAAGGCGTCGTAACTTCTCACTGTGCGAATCTTCAGAGATTGATCATCCACGATACTCTCGAGCGCATCGAAGACGTCCATCTTACGGGACACCCCGACAATAGATTGGCGAACCATGCCTCTTTTGTATTTCGAGATATAGACAGCAACAGCTTGCTCTCTGGACTCGATATCGCTGGCTTTGCCTGTTCTTCCGGGTCTGCTTGCAAGGTCGGAGATGCGAAAGCATCCGAAGTTCTTGACGCGCTCAATATATCTGAAGAGTGGTCGTTAGGTGCGCTTCGGGTGACAGTCGGTCGCTCCACACCAGAGGATTCTGTTCGAAGGTTCATTGATGTTCTCCCTCCCCTAGTTGAACGGCTTCGTCTGGCTATAAAAACCGATGTCAGATCGTAAAATCGCGGTCGCCATGAGCGGCGGCGTCGACAGCTCAGTTGCCGCTGGGCTGCTGGCAAATCGTGGCCAGGATGTATTCGGTGTCATGATGCGCCTCTGGAACCCCAGCCAAGATAATTACAATCGGTGTTGTTCTCCAGCCGATTTGTCCAATGCGAAAGCTGTTGCAGCGAGCTTGGACATTCCCTTCTACGTTCTCGACATGCAGGATGACTTCAAAACGCACGTGGTCGATTCATTTATTTATGGCTATGCGCACGGCGTGACGCCGAACCCCTGTATCCAATGCAACCGCATCATCCGCTGGGATCTGCTCCTCAAGAAAGTTTTGGCCATGGGCGCGACTCACCTGGCCACGGGGCATTACGCCCGCGTGTCGTTTGAGAGCAACGTTTATCACCTGCTCCGAGCCAAGGATCGTTTCAAAGATCAATCCTACGTACTAAGTGTACTGGGACAGGATGAACTCTCTAAAGCGGTGTTTCCACTGGGTGAACTGACAAAAGATCAGGTTCGATCACAAGCCAGAGAAATGCAGCTCTCTGTTGCCGATCGAGCCGATAGCCAGGACCTCTGCTTCATCGGGAATTTAGATTACCGGACTTTTCTGGAGGACTTTGCGACGGAACTACCCCCTCCCGGACCCATCCTGGACCCCCAGGGACGCCGGCTTGGACAGCATGAAGGGCTCGCCAACTTCACCATCGGTCAGAGAAAGGGGATCGGTCTCACATCGGAGAAACCGCTCTACGTAATCAGCAAAGACTTCGAAACAAATGCGCTTACTATTGGGGAGAGGCATGAGCTCGGACGGGATACATTCATCGTTAAGAATCCAAACTGGATTCAAGGTGCCCCGCCAAGTTTGGATGAGAGCGTCCTTGTAAGAGTGCGGTACAAAGCTCAGGAGGTCGAGGGAACTGTCGTTGAATCCAACCCCGAACACGCGACGATCAGATTAGCAGAGATGCTCCCAGATGTCACGCCCGGGCAATCTGCAGTGTTTTACAGAAATGTGGAATGCCTGGGTGGAGGGATTATCGCAGCATGACTGGCCCCGGCATCCTCCTCAGTATCTTCATCGCCAGCATCCTCGCTCTCGGTTTTCATCTGTTCCGAGGCGGAGACGTTCGCCGTCTTGGCTTTTATCTCGTTGCTGCAAACATCTCATTCTTCATCGGCCACTTCATCGGTTCAGTCCTTTCATTTCCAGGCCTCAGGCTGGGGTCGATTAATTTGATTCCCGCCGTACTGGCTGCCATCCTGGGCCTGACTCTCACTTCCGTGCTGGCGCCATCTAAAAAACGTACAACGCGTGTGCGCGGGAAGCGCCGAAAGAGAAATTAGCCAGACAGCCATATGCTATAATGTGCAAAGTATGAACGAAGATTTCCCAGATCTCGACCTGTCAACCTCTGATGAGGAGCTGATTGAGTACAGCACCGCCCAGAGGACAAAGAACCGCATACTCATATTTCTTGGCATCTTGCTGCTTCTCGCGTTGCTTGCAGGTGTACTTTTCGCAGTCGTGGCGATGGTGAACAACCCAGTTCAAACCGAGACGATCCGTGACATTATGATCATCTTTCTCGCGATCGAATTCTCGGTCATTAGTTTGGTCCTTGTCATTTTGATTGTTCAGGTGGCACTGCTAACTGAGTTAATAAGAAATGAAGTATCACCGATTCTTAAATCAACGAACGAAACGCTTGCCAATGTCCGCGGAACTTCGGAATTCCTGAGTGACAATCTGGTCAAGCCTGTCGTGAAAATAAACAGCTCGTTTACCGCACTGCGCCGTGCTTTTGATATACTAAGGTTTCGACGCTAACAACAAAACGGACGATTATAAAGGAGTTTGAACATGTCTGAAAATGATGATTTTGGGGCTTTCTTTTCTGGATTCATAGTGGGTGGATTGGTGGGCGCAGCGGTCGCACTTCTGCTTGCACCACAATCAGGTGAGGAGACTCGGGAGATAATTCGAGACCGAAGTATTGAATTGCGCGACCAGGCAACACAATATGCAGATGACACTCGTATTCGTGCCGAGGAAATCGCAAGAGACGCCATGGCCACGGCAGAAGATCTTCAGAAGCGTGGGCAGGTAATCCTAGAAGAGCAAAAATCTC
>CBDVCG010000163.1:0-5283 GCA_965372425.1 uncultured Anaerolineales bacterium | reverse complement strand
GTCTGATTTCTGGATCTCCTGCATGACCATCGTGCTCTTCATTTGCTGATACGTGAGCGGCAGCGTGATGAGGCGGATCAGTGCGGTAAAAACGATGATGGCCAAACCGAAGTTCTGGAATAGAAGCGTGTAGATGAAAAGCAAAGCGTTGATCATCGGGCTGAGTATTAAAGTGTCCCATATATTCATGCGTTACCTCTTAGTTTTCGGTCGAGAAGAAGCAACCCGGGTCGCCAGATTCATAATCCAGGACGAAGACCAGGCAATCTATCTTATTGTCCGGAGTCACTTCGAACTTCCCTTTAATGGCACCGATCAGCAATCCTCCTTCAGAAGCGATTGGATCGCTCAGCAGGCGGCCATCGATTGTATTCTTGAGTATATCGCTACGTGGCCAAAGGGAATTACCCGTGGACGCGTCCAGAGCTTGAACGGCGCCAAACTCGGTCACAAAATAAACGACCTCATCGATCACAATCGGGGACGCTCGTACAGGTCCCTCCAACTGCTCTTTCCATAACAAGCTTCCGCTGGTGAAATCGAGCGCGTATGCGAATCCTGCATCATCACCGAAGAACGCCATGCTGTCGGATACCGCCGGGCTTCCCCAGATTCCACCATCCGCCTGGAACGACCACATTTCATTTCCACTCTCTAAATTCAGTGCGAAGAGGCTTTGCGCGAAAGTTCCGCTTAGCAGGGCCTTTCCTGCGAGGGTGGGGGTATCCGTGATGGCTCCGCCGAGATCCTTGCTCCAGATCATCCTGCCGCTGTCCAGCTCGAGCGCGTAAAGGTGTTGGTCGAGGGAAGAAGCATAGATGCGCTCACCAACGATGAGGGGCGCGGACCAGAACGCTTCTTCTCCCCTGAACGGTTTTGACCAGGGTCCGGGACCGCCGTCCTCTAGATTAAGTGCATATAGGTTCCAGTTCGAACCGGGAACGTAGACCGTATCAGTCTCCATATCGACGATGGGTCCACCGATAATTCGGTCTTGCTCTATTTCCATTTCTGCCTGGAAGGTCCACAGAGCGACTGCAGATCTGCCGGTAGGCTGGAGCGCATAGGTTTTCGTATCATAGCTCCCAACGATAATTAAATCTTCCGATGCAACTGCGGGAGGTGCAAAGAAAGTTGTATTTCGTTCGGATTCTTGTGGATAGCGCCAGATTTCTGAACCGTTCTCCTCGCTGATGGCATACACGAATTCTTCATTGGCGATATAGAGGATCCCGTCTTTTAGCGTCATCCCGGGCCAACTAGAGCCTTGAAGCACACTACCTGACCCACAAGCGGACATTACCACAGCCCCCAGTATGAGCAAGCCGATGATCATGAGTGGTTTTTTGAGAGTTGATTGTTTTCTCGCCATTGAACTCCTAAGGTACTGGGTCGTGACCACCTTTGCTGAAAGGTTGACATCGCAGGATACGCCACGTTGCCAGCAAGCTTCCCTTAATCAGGCCGTACTTTGCAATGGCCTGGTAACCATAATGGGAGCATGAAGGATAGAAACGACAGGTATTTCCGGGCAATCCGGATGAGATGAAGCGCTGATAAAAGCTTATGATAGCAAGAGCGGGCATACGCGGGAGATTACCCAATGTAAGTGGGATCTCACTCAGCGATTGTTCAACCTCATGTTGGTGTTCAGGATGATCGGTCATGATTCTCTTCAAGCAAACCGGCTCGCCTCAGCAAGCCGGAGATGGCATCTTGAATATCCTTCCACTCCGCTTTTGGCAGTGCTGGTCGGGCAATCAGGATGACATCCCACCCAGGCTTGATGGCTATTTGTTTCCTTATGGTTTCCCGCATCAGACGTTTTGCCCGGTTGCGTATGACCGCGTTTCCAATGCTCCGTCCGGCTGTAAATCCAAAACGAGTCATGCGCTGGTCATTGACGCAGGCTACAAGAACGGCAAGCGGGTGCGCATAGGACTTTCCTTCACGCCGCACCCGTTTGAAATCGGTCGAACTGGTGAGCCGGTATCTGCGGTTCATCCACTTGGCCGGCCAATGATAAGCATACTGGCTGGGTTGGACTCGGCTACGCCTTCCAGTTAATTTTCTTGACGTGTTCATTCATCCGGACGGTCAGACGATATCTCCCCCGCCGGCGCCTATTTTTTAAAACCGCACGACCGCCACGCGTTTTCATCCGGGATCGAAATCCATGGACGCGTACTCGTCTGCGAATTTTTGGTTGATATGTTCGCTTTGGCATAACTTATCCTGCTTACCTTCCCAGATAAACTCCTTGAATTGCGCCGGCAGATTATACCCTATGGGTTAGGGGCGGTCAATGAAGGACTCGGTCGGCTCGTACCGAACCAGAATATTAAGGAGGAGGCGATGATAGATACGCTATAGGGTGTTCTCAATCGTCTACTCGTTCGATCCTGGCCCCGAGGGCAAGGAACTTTTCATCGATACGCTCGTAGCCGCGCTCGATCTGAGAAATGTTGTTGATGCGTGATTTGCCGCTGGCGCACAGCGCTGCGAGCGTCAGTGCAAGACCAGCGCGTATGTCTGGACTCTCGAGTACCTCCCCCAAGAGGGGACTTGGACCCTGGACAATGGAGCGATGGGGATCACAGAGGACGATGCGTGCACCCATCGAAACGAGTTTGTCGATGAAGAACATCCGGGTCTCATACATCCAATCATGGAAAAGCACCGTACCATTTGATTGCGTCGCGAGGATAATGGCGATGCTCATCAGGTCCGTTGGAAAGGCTGGCCAGGGCATGACGCTGATCTGTGGGATCTGGCCTCCGAGATCAGGTTCGATTTGCATGGATTGCCCTTGGGGTACGAATATGTCGTCCCCGCGAATCTCCCATTTCACGCCGAGCCGGCAAAAGACAAGGCGAACCATTTCGAGGTATTCTGGCGCAGCGTTTTTTACCAATATCTCCCCTCGGGTTACTGCGGCAGCGCCGATGAAGCTGACCACCTCCAAGTAGTCCGGGCCGATGGTGAACTCGCCGCCGTGCAGTTCATCCACGCCCATGATATGGAGTGTGTTCGACCCGATATTTTCAATCTCGGCTCCCAATTGATTAAGAAAGTGGCAGAGATCCTGAATGTGAGGCTCGGAGGCTGCATTCCGGATGACGGTTTTGCCCGACGCTCTCACGGCAGCCATGATCGCGTTTTCGGTCGCCGTCACGCTGGCTTCATCGAGCAGAATTTCAGCTCCCTTGAGTCCATCCAGGGCTTTAAGGTGCATGTCTCGGTCGGTGTAACTCACCTCCACTCCCAGGGCTTTCAACGCAAGTAGATGTGTATCGATCCGACGTCTACCGATCACGTCTCCACCCGGAGGAGGAAGATCCACCCGACCGATCCTTCCCAGCATGGGACCCGCGAGCAGGATCGAGGCACGAATCCGTCGGCAGAGATCGGGATCGATGTCCCCGAGTCGGAGTTCCTTGGCGTGAACCTGCCATATATGTGTATCGAGAACCTCTATCGAAACACCCAGGCTTTCCATGAGCATTTTCATGGTTTGGACGTCGCCGATATTCGGCACGTTATGGAGAACGACCGGTTCGCTGGTGAGTAAGCAGGCGGTTAGGAGCGGAAGTGCTGCGTTCTTATTCCCGGCAGGGGTGACCTCTCCATTGAGTGGATGACCACCCTCGATCAGAAATGCTGGCATAGGGCATCCTTATGATGTGAGGGATATCTGCTGACCCGGAGTCAGCCCAAGTGTATCATCTGCGCTCCCCTGATTGATGCCAATCTCTAGAAGACCGGCACTGCCGATGTAGGCGACGGCTTCACCAACAGGGACTTCGTCGAAGGTTTGGTGCAATCGGAGCGACATTGGAATAGGAAGATGGAGTCGAACATGTTCGCAGGGTAGTCGAATCGCCGGCGCGTCAGGGAGCCATGGTTTATGTATCAGATCAGGGATGGCGAACTCGAGCACTCCAATGGAAGTGATGATGTTCCCGAATTGATCCGCGTGCAAGACCTCGCCGAGAATCTCGACGTCGTCGAGTGACCTGAGGAGGGGCAAAGCGCAATCGGCCAGGTCTGTGACTTGTGGGCCGAACGCATCCAGATCAATGCCACGGGAGAGGTGTGCTGCAGCAGGAGCGAAGATATCTCGACCATGAAATGTGCGGCTCACGTGTTTCAGCATGAGCTCAGGGTTGTGAAGCTCAACCGCCGTGCATCGCTCTGCAAGCAGATGGACATAAGTGAAGAGACCGTTATCAGGACCGACATAGGTTCTTTTTCCACACGAAATCGCAAGTCCGCGTCGCACGGTACCCACACCCGGGTCAACCACACAGAGGAAAATGGTCTCCTCCGGGAAGTAATCCTGCACCCGCCAGAGTTCGAATGCAGCCCTTCGGATGTCACCCCTGGGGATGTGATGGGTAATATCGATGAGTATCACTTGAGGGTTCAAACTCACGATTACGCCCTTCATGGCGCTTACATAAGTATCTTGCGTTCCAAAATCTGTCAGTAGGGCGATGGTAGGCGTCACGAGGAGCTCCCTCACCGGGGATTCTAATCGTGGAATGGACGGGGGTCAATCAGCGGGCTATGTAAACAGAGGAGGGCACGAGGGCACAAAGGCGCAAGAGCACAGAGGCACGAGGGCACAAAGGTGCAAGGGCACAGAGGCACGAGGGCATAAAGGCGTAAGGGCACAAAGGCGCAAGGGCACAGAGGCGCGAGGGCGCAAAGGCACGAGGGCACAGAGGCGCAAGGGCACAAAGGAATAAATACGCCAGGGAGGGCGGGATCAGGGAAAAAGTCTTAATAGGTGGATGCGATCCCTATCCCGTGCATGCCCTTCATCCTTGCAAGCTCCAGGGTATTCTGGCTTTTTCCCATAAACTACACAGGTTGATTTGAGGGGTATTCCCCCTTTTTTATGGAGTAAATGGGCGATTTTTAGGCGGTGTGGTAGAATCGTATCTAGTGGAAAAATTGAGTATGAATAGCGAAAAACACCCTATCGGTGTGTTCGCTTCGTTGATGGCTGGGTTTGATCGGATCGCAGGAAATCCCATCTTGATCATACCGCCACTGCTTCTTGATCTCTATCTCTGGTTTGGTCCACACCTGAAGATATCAACGCTCATCACGCAGTTTATGACGGATGTGTACCGTACACCGGGTGTGGAGTCATTGAACAGTGAACAGCTCGTCTTCCTGCGAGAATCGATGACAGTACTCGCAGAGCGATACAACCTATTCTCGAGTCTGAGCAGTGTACCTGCCGGGATGCCATTCAATATCATGTTTGCTATC
>CBDVCG010000162.1:0-5287 GCA_965372425.1 uncultured Anaerolineales bacterium | reverse complement strand
GCAGTGTTCCGATCGTGGAACGGTAAACGCGCCATCGATTACCGCAATGCTGCGAAGATCTCTCACGACCTTGGCACCGGTGTAAATGTGGTCACGATGGTTTTTGGGAATATGGGTGATGATTCCGGCACGGGCGTAGCTTTTACACGCGATCCAGCAACCGGCGAGCACGTGATTTACGGAGATTATCTGCTTAACGCTCAGGGCGAGGATGTCGTTGCCGGCATCCGCAACACGAAGAATATTACGGAGCTTGGTCAGGAAATGCCGGAGACCTATAAGACCTTTATTGAAATCAGTGAGAAGCTTGAAAAACACTACCGTGAGATGCAGGATGTCGAATTCACCATTGAACACAGCAAACTGTGGATGCTCCAAACCCGTGATGGCAAACGTACGGCAAAAGCAGCCATGAAAATCGCTGTGGACATGGCACATGAGGGTCTCATCACGAAGGAAGAGGCCGTGAAGCGAGTTTCCCCGGATCAGGTCGATGCGCTGCTGCACCCGCAATTCGATTACGAGGCTCAAGAAGTTGCACGGGGTGAGGGCAAGGTATTCGCGAGCGGCGTGAATGCCTCACCGGGCGCCGCGGTAGGACAGGTTTACTTTGACGCGGACACGGCGGAGGCGAAGGCGAAGGAAGATGGTCAGGACGTGATTATGGTGCGCCCGTTCACCAAGCCTGATGACGTGCACGGTATGTTGGCGTCGAAGGGTATCCTCACGAGTGAGGGCGGCGCCACAAGTCACGCCGCTGTCGTTGCCCGGCAGTTTGGGATTCCATGCATCGTCGGCGCAGGCGAAGTGAAGATCGATCTCGCCGGGCGGAAAATGACGGCGAACGGGATCGTTGTGAGCGAGGGCGACTGGGTCTCGGTGGACGGCACCACGGGGGAAGTATTCCTCGGGAAGTTCCCGACGACCACCCCGTCTTTTGAGGAGCAGACTGAGCTGGCCGAGCTGCTTTCCTGGGCAGATGACATAGCCGGGCGAGATGGGGTCCGAACCGGTCCAGATGGTTTTCCCACAAAGGGTTTGCAGGTATGGGCAAATGCAGATTACCCGGCAGATGCAGAGCGAGCGCGTCAATATGGTGCGAAAGGTATTGGCCTTTGCAGGACTGAGCACATGTTCTTCGAACAGGAACGTCTCCCAATCGTCCAGCATATGATCCTTTCGGATAGCTCTGAGGAGCGCACCAAAGCACTGGATAAATTACTGCCTTTTCAACGCAGCGACTTTGAAGGTTTATTTGCTGCCATGGATGGACTTCCGGTGATCGTCCGGCTTATCGATCCTCCGCTGCATGAGTTCCTTCCGAGTATGGAAGAGCTGATCGCCGAAGTGGCCACGATGAAGGCGAAAGGGGAGACTGATGGCCTTGCAGAGAAGGAAGAGCTGCTTGGGAAGGTGCAATCGCTGCATGAATCGAACCCAATGATGGGATTGCGTGGAGTGCGTTTGAGCATCGTCATGCCCGAGATTGTCGAGATGCAGGTCAGGGCGATCTTCGAGGCCGCCGCTGATGTAAAGCTATCTGGGAAGGAACCTCACCCTGAGGTCATGATCCCGCTCACCGGACATATCAACGAGCTGACTGCGATCCAACCACGTTTGGAAGAGATCGCGAATGAGGTGATGGAAGAGAAGAAAGTCGAATTTGTATACAAGTTTGGTACGATGATTGAGATCCCGCGCGCAGCGCTGACCTCGGCGGAGATTGCCACCGTGGCGGAGTTCTTCTCATTCGGCACGAACGATCTCACACAGATGACATTCGGCTACAGCCGCGACGACGCTGAGCGCAACTTCCTGCTCGAATATATAGAACAGGGTATTCTGCCTGGAAATCCGTTCCAATCGATCGATGAGGATGGCGTTGGAAGATTGATGGAACTATGCACGCTGGAGGGTCGTGAGGAACGGCCATCGCTTGAGGTCGGCATCTGTGGTGAACATGGCGGCGATCCGGCCTCCATCCAGCTGTGCCATAAATATGGTTTGAACTACGTGAGCTGCTCGCCTTTCCGAGTGCCTATCGCTCGTCTTGCAGCTGCCCATGCTGCCCTGGGGGTGTAAATAAGCCCGACCATCCAAGCGGATGAACAATACAGAGGCTGTCTCAACAAGGCAGCCTCTTTTTTCCTTCCTTTCGAGTGAGGGTCATGATTTCTGAGAAGCGTTACCAAAGCTATGGCTGAAGGCTGTTTTGTGCACGCATCGCAATACTCGCTTGAGACGATAAATTATCCGGAACGTGGAGATTGCTACGCCTCAGTGTGAGGGCGCAGGCTCCTTGGATAATAGGATACCCTCACCCCAACCCCTCTCCCTTTTTCCAGGGAGAGGGGCTTTGACTTGATCAGCTGCTCGTTTTCAAAACTTGTGGTGCTATCGTGATGAGAGCAGGCTCTGCGAATTGATGGAGGGGATTGCTTCGCTTCAGCGTGAGGGCACACCTATGTGTCCGTCCGTCGTATCAGTCCCATTCAGACGATATGGTGGAAGGTCCGATGATCGGGCCGGCACATGGATCGGCCCCTACGTGGTTTATCTGATATTTCAACAGGGCCGCCACGAAGGGCGACCCTACGCAGGTATTGTTAATCTGCCGGGGCGGATCCGTGTTTCTACCCACCCTGCTATCAGATCAACCTGATGATCAGCCGCGAGGGGCTTGAGCAGAATGGGTCTCTCCATTTGTCACTTTATTGGTAAATGTTTCCGAGATAGGATTGGAAGATTCTGAGTTGTCGTTCCTTGAATGGCGTAGTACCTTTGTGGAGTGCGATTTTGTGTAATCGCTACTATACTGTTTTTGTACTTCGTCCAAGCTGTCACAAACGAGTGGCAGAGATCGTTACAATAATGAGGTTGTAAGAAGAATTACAAGATGTATCTTATAGGAGGATTTGAAATGAAATCGAAAAAATTCGTTCCCTTCATCTTTTTGATCGCTGCGTTCGTAATCACAAGCCTGGCGTGCAACTTAGGTGGTTCAAGTGAACCCGATCAGGATGCTTCGGTGGAAGCGACTGTGCGCGCTGTGGAAGACAAGCGCGCGACCGATGAAGCTGGGCTGACGGCTCCCGATGTGGGTGAACCGACACCGACCGAAGAGCCGGTAGATGAAGCTTCACCGACACCGGAACCCACAAACACACCGGTGCCAACACCAACCGCAACGGAAATCCCGTGTGATCGGGCTGCGTTTGTGAGCGATGTCACTGTGCCCGACGGCGAAGATTACGATCCTGGAGATGTCTTTACAAAGACCTGGCGGTTGAAGAACACAGGTTCGTGTTCATGGACGTCGGGGTACGATCTTGTGTTCGACCACGGCGATCAAATGGGCGCACCGGCGGCAGTCCAACTCACGAGTGGGACGATTGGACAGAACCAGAACGTCGATGTGTCGGTTCAACTTACCGCTCCTGGCTCAGAGGGACGCTACAAAGGTTTCTTCAAGCTACGCAACCCGCAGAGCGGTATCTTCGGTATTGGCGCAAATGGCAATGTCGCATTCTGGGTCGATATTGAGGTTATTGAGCCTGCCGCACCCCCGGATCTCGTGGTCACTCAAATCATCCTCGATCCGTACCCGCCGACGAAGAACGATCCGGTCAACGTCACCGTCCGTATAAAGAATAACGGTGGGGCAACGGATGAATCGTTTGCGGTCAAGTGGTGGGGGGGAGAGAATTTCCCGAGTCCTGCAAAAACATGGAACGTGAATCTCGGATTGGGTGAAGGGGAGACAAAGGATCTCGTATATACCTACGCAGGTTATTCGAGCTGGTATGGTTCCATCAACACAAAAGCCCATGTGGATACCGGGGATACCGTGGGTGAGAGTAATGAAGGGAACAATATCCTACTCCGGAATATTCAAGTGAACCCATAAGAAGAATCCATTTCAGGAGTGATGAGAGGGGCTGTCCGAAAAGGGCAGCCCCTTGTCTTATTTCTCGAATAATGATGGATCTAGCTAGAATTGATTTCTGTTCAATGAGGAGCTTTACGTATGTTTCACTTTATAGGGTGGAGGGTACTCCGTGGTCTTTGGTTCCACCGCCCCCTCACCTCCATCCTCCTCCCAGCGGGAGCCCCAGGGAGAGGGGCTTTGAGCATTGAAGCTGCTCATTTTCAAGGTTTGCTGAGGCTGTCCGAAGAAGGTTTACTGGAAGGGCGGGTCAGCGTGTAGGGGTGTTTTCGTGAATTATCTATCGAGCGTGCCGAACCGCTGGATGAGAGTATCTTCTTGGTGCAGAATCGTATTTAATGTTCTCCGTGCATCAAGTGCGTGGAATCCGGCGAGATACGTGGCTCACACTCGGGATCTGTATCCTCGCCTTTTCTCTAAGCGCAGGTATGAGGCTGCTCGAATTTCCCCGGTGGGATCCATCAACTCAGCAGGTGAATGGGGAATACATCCTCGCCACGCATGACGCCTACTTCTGGGTAGCGGGTGCGGAAGGCGTTAACCAGAGAAGCGATGGGACACCCATGGCAATTCTGCTCGAGGTGGGAGCTGCCTTATTCCAGAACTCGCCTGTGCAAATCGCATTCTGGGCACCCGTCTTTCTGGCAGCGCTTGCGGCAATTCCGATCGCGCTTTGGGCGCTACAGCTCGGGGCGCCGTATGCTGCACCCCTCGCAGCAGTCCTGGGATCGCTGGCACCCGCGTTCTACTCTCGTACTCGATTGGGCTATTACGATACGGATTGGGCGACGTCCTTTTTTCCGTTGATGATCGGCTGGCTTCTGATGGTGTGGATTCAACCGCGCTTGCGCGTGCCAAAGCATACTGAGGACGATGAATCGACGGCACGGTTTGAGCTCCAAAAACCCACCATCATCGTGCTGGTTGTTGCGGTGGGCACCCCCTGGCATAGTTTTATCGCTCTTTATCTCATCTCACTTTTGTGGATTGCCACCGCCTTCGTTGTTTTGTTCGGGCGCAAGGGATCGAAGGGATCATCTTTCACGGTCTTGCTCGCGATCGCCCTCACAGTTGGGTTAGGGTGGTGGGGAGCAGTTCTTGGATTGACTCTGCTGTGGGCTCGAGGTTGTTTCACACAAGCCTTTGGCCATCCATGGGCGTGGCGAGTTACGATTTTAATTTTTATCATTTTTCTGATGTTTCTCACATGGACGCAGTTCGAAGGATATATCTCGACGACTCTCTCGACATATGCCGCATGGCTCATGCAAGATATTGCACCAAATAGCATAAAGACCACGCTCATCTATCCTGAAATTGTAGCCTCCTTGCGGGAAACAC
>CBDVCG010000161.1:0-5322 GCA_965372425.1 uncultured Anaerolineales bacterium | reverse complement strand
CTATGACATCGTGGACGCGGTCCTTAGAGAACAAGGGTCAAATCCGGCAGGAGCACAGCATGGGGTTGATGAATTGAATGTAGTTCGGGCACGTGAGGATTGGTTGGAGAACCTGCAAGCGTTTTCCCGTTGTGTGCGCATAACTCGCAGCGAAAGCGAAATTTTTGAACTGCGCCCGGACTTGCTCCAAGAACCCAGCGAAAAAGCGCTTTACTCAGAACTGCAGAAAGCAGAAGATGCTGAACGTAACTCGGGTTCTGTGCACGATTTCTTCGATGTGTTCCTTCCACTCGTACCTGTGATTACCCAATTTTTCGAGGATGTCCTCGTCATGGCCGAGGAGAAAGAACTTCGGGAAAATCGGCTGGCGCTTCTTCAGAGGGTTGTCACGTTAACTGAAGGCATTGCAGATTTCTCTAAATTGGAGGGATTCTAAAAGAGTGGAGTCTTCTCCCCCCATCATAATAAGAACGTTTGAATCAAAAAATACACCAGGTGGGTGTGTGCATGTCGTGACATGGATTGTTGGGAATTTGCCTATCCACAACCAGCGATAGCGCATCCTATAAGAAGTGCGTCGGGTTTGCAGCGATCTGGTCAGCGGTGAGGTTTTCAGGGAGGGGTTTAAGAAGAAGCACACGTGTGTGATGGATCAGCTTGACAGCATTGGGCGTAATTGGGTCAGATCTCGTTGGATTTGCCTAACACAATCTCTCTGTCTATAATCGAGGCTCGTCATTGTCGGCGCTATCGAGATTGATCAAATTCATGAAGGTTCCCATAGCCCAGCCCACGCTGGCTTTGTTTGTAACCTTTGAAGCGATCATCCACCGAAGAGCAGCCCGCGTTCCCCCCTCCGATAACATTTCTCAAGTCGGCAAGACGGTTTGGATGCCAGAGAAAGAACACATGGGATACCGTATTCGATGACAGTGGTTGACGAAGTCAAAGATCGCATCGACATCGTTGAGATCGTGGGCGAATCTGTAAAGCTCCGAAAATCAGGAAAGAGTTATTCGGGATTTTGCCCATTCCATCCAAATAAACGAACGCCAGCTTTTGCTGTTTTTCCGGAGAGCGGATCCTGGCGGTGTTTCGGCGCATGTAATGAAGGCGGGGATGTTTTCAGCTTCCTCATGAAGAAGGAAGGATGGGATTTCAAGGAGACGCTTGCGTACCTTGCGGAACGAACCGGTGTTGAGCTTCGACCCATTACTCCGGAACAAGAAGCGGCAGAAGAAGAGCATGTCCGTCTGCGGGAAATGCTCGAGACAACCGTCACGTTCTTCCGTCATAACCTGCTCCATACACCTGAGGGGGAACCTGTCCTCTCCTACCTTGATTCTCGTGGCATGACTGATGCAACTATCGAAGCGTTCGATCTTGGTTACGCACCGAATTCCTGGGAAGCTACGATGGCTCACCTTCAGGACAGGGGTTACAGCGTTGAGGACCTCCAGAATGCTGGCCTGGTTTCTAAACGTGATGAGGGCGGAAATTATGACCGCTTCCGAAACCGCTTGATGATTCCAATCAGAGATGTGCGCGGTCGTATGTCTGGATTTGGAGCGAGGGTCATGGATCCTGATGCGGTACCGAAATACCTGAATTCTCCCCAGACTGCATTATTCGACAAAGGGCGGCTTCTGTATGGCCTCGATAGAGCACGCAAAGACATCCGTCAAAAAGACCAGGCGGTCATCGTCGAAGGTTATATGGACGTCATCGGGTTGCACCAGGCTGGGTTCGCGAATGCGGTTTCACCTATGGGCACGGCCATCACTGAGCACCAGTTGAGGCTGCTCAAGCGCTATAGCCGCCGGATGATTCTCGCGCTTGATGCAGATGCAGCGGGCAGTCAGGCCACAATGCGTGGGTTGAACCTCGCACGGGATGCGCTCGAACGTGAGGCTGATCCCGTCTTCAACACCCGGGGTCTTGTCCGTTACGAGGGAAGGCTCGACGCAGATATTCGCATCGTCACACTGCCGGGGGATAAGGATCCGGATGAGATTGTCTTGGAAAACCCTGAAGCCTGGAGGGATGTACTCGGATCTGCACAGACCGTCGTGGACTACGTCCTGGATGTGATGTCGGCAGAATACGACTTGGACGATCCTAAACACAAAGCACAGATCGCTCGACATGTATTGCCTCTTATTGAAGATGTGGCAGATCCTGTGGAAAGGGAGGCCTACCGGCAGAAGCTTTCTCGAAGACTGAAGGTTGATGAACGTGCGTTACTTAAGCTTCGGCCCCAGCCACAGAAGCGAGCTGCGCGACAGCCGTCAGTTGATCCAGCTCCTGTCCAAGAAGCGTATTCGGAGCATGAAACTGCCTTAGAGCGATTTTGTCTCGCGGTACTCTTAAAGGAGCCTGAGCTCGTTTATCAAGTTGATAGGGCTTACGTGTCACTTGAGCTCGAAAGACTTTCGACCAAGGACTTTACAGGGACTGATCGCCGGGTTATCTTTCAGGCTGTCCGGTCAGCATTGGCCCAGGATGAAGTCGAACCTGACCAGTATTGGAAAAAAGCCCTTGATCCATCCCTGCTCCCGATCGCTGAAGAATTGTCGGGGGAGATGCTGGAACTAGACTTTATGCAGCCGCGAGTTCGCGAGGAGATTATCGCCAATTTTCTGCGACTGCGGAAACGAAATTTGGAGATATCCTTGACGAACCTGAGGTTCCAACTTCAGGCGGAACAGGAATCAGAGGCTGGTGGAGAGGAAGCACGGAAGGAACAAATTCTTTTTCATACAAAAGAGGTGCAGAAGATCGCCTCCATCAAGGATAAACTGGACCGAGCGCTATCTCGGCGTAATTTGTCAACAAACCTTTCGCCAGGGAATCGATAAAGTAAATGACTGAGTTAGAGAAAGACCCTGAAATGATTGAGGAAGAGTTAAAAGACGATTCTTTGGAAGAGACATCCATGGGTGATCCCGTCGATGTCGTCGAAGGCGAGTTGATCGAGGTAGAACCTGACTTTGAGGAGGAAGGCGAGACCAAGGCTGAAGTAAAAGTAGTGGAAGAAGTAGTTGATCTCGGGAAGCTGCCTGCTACACTCGAATTGACTGACGACCCGGTCAGGCTGTACCTCAAAGAGATTGGCCAGGTAGAACTGCTTACCTCAGACCAGGAGCTCTGGCTTGCCGTCCGTATGGAAGCTGTAAGGATGATCGAGGTTCTTCGCACCGGCCGCGCCTCACGCAATAATACGACGGAAGAATTGAATGCGGTCTACATAACGCTCTTCGATGATATGCGAACAGCGTGGAAGCGCGTGCGGGAGGATGCGAATCGGTTAGGTGAATCGCAACCGGATTTACAGCTCATCCTAGAGGAAGCGAGGCAGCTGCGGACGACCTGGGATTCGGGACCGATATCTTATGTCCGTGCATGGCTTAACAACGATATGTGGGGTACCGATCCCGCCTGGGAGCAGGTTGCGCGCAAAACCATCAATGTGTTCATCGCGATATACCTCTTTCCTCCCAGGGTTCTCGATCGTTTCGCGGAAAGGTTAGAGAAAGGTAAGAGTTTTCCTTCAAAGCGGACGTTTAAACGATGGTATGCGGATCAGGATGAACCTGCCGAAGATATTCGTCTTGTGACCGCCCTCGCAGAAGATGCTCAGACAGCGCTCGTCCGAGCCAACCTCCGACTTGTTGTGAGCGTGGCAAAGCGCTATATGGGACGCGGTATCGCCTTCCTGGATTTAATACAGGAAGGGAATATTGGACTACTGCGCGCCGTGGAGAAATTCGATCCTGCAAAAGGATACAAATTCAGCACTTATGCAACCTGGTGGATACGTCAAGCCATCAGCCGGGCGATTGCGGATCAGGCGCGGACGATTCGTATCCCTGTCCATATGGTCGAAACGATCAACCGCCTTGTTCGTAACCAACGACGCTTGGTCCAGGATCTCGGTCGAGAAGCTACGTCTGAGGAACTTGCCCTCGAGATGGACCTTCTTGAGCCGGATGAAGTCCAACTCATCCGTGCATCGATGATCGATGAAGTCCCACTCGATCCGGCGCTGGAGCGAAAGTGGGACCGCGCGGGTGCAAAAGTCCGCACGATTATGCGGATTTCACAGGAACCGATGTCCCTGGAGACTCCTGTCGGAGCTGAAGATTCCAGCCAACTGGGCGATTTCATCCAAGACGAAACCATGCCAGAACCCGTCGATGCAGCAGCACGTGAATTGCTCAAAGAACAGGTGAAAAGTGCGCTGTTAGTTCTTACCGAGCGAGAGCGCCAGGTGCTGGAAATGCGTTTTGGTTTGAAGGATGGCAAGGACTACACTCTGGAGGAAGTGGGTAAGTATTTTAAAGTGACTCGCGAACGGATTCGGCAGATCGAAGCCAAGGCGCTCCGGAAGCTTCGGCATCCTACACGCAGCCGACATCTTAAGGACTATCTCTCCTGATCACACGTCGTACGCTGATCCATATGCAAATCTGTGTCATAGGTGCGCCAACCTCGTTCTAAGCTAGCCCCAGTATGTGTGCAATATTATTGAATTTGTGAAATCTCTCACAAATGTGAGAAACGCGCCTTTGTGCCTCTGGCTGCATACCCGAAGGATGGCGTAATGCGCAAATTTATGCGTGGGTGGAGCACATCAAGGAGTTGACGAGTCCGTGGGTTGGAGAAGGACGTTCTTGTGACCTTTTCCAATTCGGGGTTAAATTGTGCGTGTATATTCCCTGTGATAAAATGTACACAACTTGTAGAAATAGTGCTTTGCATATCTCAATGAGCTCCCCGCTCATTCTCTGAGGGTCGGATGCCTCGTGACTTTCTACCCATCGTCGTACTCATAACCCTGGCTATTGGCCTATCTTTCATCGTCATCCTTCTCGGTCACCTCTTCGGACCACGCCGACCCAACCCCACGAAAAGTGCGACTTACGAGTCAGGCATGCGGCCTTACGGCCCGGGTCGGCGGCGAGTGCCGATACATTTTTATCTCATCGCGGTCCTTTTCATCCTCTTTGATATCGAGATCATTTTCCTGATCCCATGGGCCGTTGTCCTAAAAGAGCTTGGCGTGGTTGGTTTAATCGAGATGGGCGTTTTTGTGTTGATTTTGTTTATTGGTCTCATCTATGCGTGGAAGGTTGGAGCACTGGAATGGGAGTAGAAACGAAGTTAGGGAATATGGGTGTCGTCACGACGACGCTTGAGAAGGTCGTGAATTGGAGCCGGACGAGAGCGATGTGGCCCATGCTCTTTGGGCTCGCATGTTGTGCCATTCCAAGGAAGTAGACGACAGAATAGTGGTCGCTTCATGTTTTTTTCATAACAGTT
>CBDVCG010000160.1:0-5367 GCA_965372425.1 uncultured Anaerolineales bacterium | reverse complement strand
CCTGGAAATCACAAAAGAAGAGGCAATTGAACGGGGGCTAGTCGATGGATCGCAGGACTGATCTAACGATGTTCTCTGGCTACCTGTGTGGGTGGGTTGCTAAAAAAGGAGGCAAACTCCCTCCACAAACCATCGGGGATGTTAATGACCTTGTTACAGAGTTCATGGAAAATATCCAACCCGTCGATCCAGATGAAAAAGAAATGCAGGCGATTTTCAATTTGCGTTGGAAAGCTGATATGCGTGCAATCAAGATCTGGCAAAAAGCACATCCAGATTCGCCCATTGATTGGCCGGATCATGCAGATATGGTCGTGTGGCTCTTAGAGCAGCTCGACGATAAAGACTCACCATGACAGAACGGGAAGCGTGGCTGCATCAGCTAACGAGAACGTTGAAAATGGTGGCACTCAGTAAATACGATAAGGAAAAAGAGATGACTAGACGAGAGAAAGGCGCACTGGAAGAATTCGACGAGGAGGGCTCAGATGAGAGGTCTCTGGAGCGAGTTGGGGACGTAGTGCACCGCGCCGAAATAGTGCACCACGATGGAAAGATCATGATTCCGAATGGGATGGATATTTCTGAGGTGATTCAGCTTCTCCGCGAGCGTGAGGAGTACATGAATCAGGATATGGAGGTCAATCGGACCTACGACGTTTTCCCATGGGATGGTGCGCTCGCACTTCAACGTGTATTCGTCCAACGATACGGTTGGGTGCCTGGGCGAACCATTCCTGGGTCTTTTTTCACCCCTGACCAAGCTCCACAGACGGTGTCTGTCGAAGTAGGGTATAAAAAGACTGAACAAGTGCCTTGGGGACGCTTCAAAATCCCCGGTGTGCAAGGAACCCTTGAAACGGGCTTCCGCAGGAAGCAAGGTCGCGTGATTTTCGGCATTACAGGCGTAATTCTCCGAAAGGATGAGTGGCTTGTTAACGAAATGCTTAATGATGTCCAAATGGAGCTGGAAAAGGGCTCTATCTATCTTGGGCAAGCCATTTCAGTCCGCTTTTACGATGATGACGGCGATGAGATGTCTATGCCCGATGTGAATTTCATCGATGCGACCGTTTCGCCGGAAAACTTGATTTTGAGCGATGAATTGACGCAAATCGTCGAAACAAACCTGCTCACACCGATTCGTCGCGCCGCAGACTGTAAGAACAACGGGATTCAAGTGAAAAGGGGTGTCCTACTGGGTGGTCCTTACGGCACTGGGAAAACGTTGGCAGCTGCGGTTGCGGCTCATGAAGCGGTTAAACACGATGTCACATACCTATATGTGCCTCGTGCTAACGAGTTATCGCACGCAATTAAGTTTGCACGCCAATATGACAATCCTGCTTGCGTTGTTTTCTGCGAAGACATCGACCGAGTCATGGATGGGGAGCGTGACGTCGATATGGACGATCTCCTGAACGTCATTGACGGTATTGATGGTAAAGACAGCAATATCATTGTTGTACTCACCACCAACTTCCTGGATGAGATCAATCAAGCGATGCTACGACCTGGTCGCCTTGATGCAGTGATCGAAGTGTCTCCTCCAGATGCCGAGGCTGTTGAACGTCTATTGCGCTACTACGCAGCGGAAGCGATTACCCCCGAGACTGATCTCTCGGAAATCGGCACAGAGTTGGAGGGCAACATCCCTGCAATCATTGCTGAGGTCGTGAAGCGTGCGAAGTTGGCTGAGCTGCGTCGTATTGAGCCTGGAGAGAAGATTACGAATATCTCTGAAGGTGCACTTATGGAAGCGGCAAAGACGATGACCAAACAGCTCGCGTTGCTCGAAGAGCGTGAGATTAATCCTAAGCCGAGTCTCGATACTGCCATGGGCAATGTTGTTCGAGACGCTTTCGCTAGTCGTTAAGGAGTAAATAGTATGGCTGGACGTGACATTTGCTGCATTCCCGAATGCGAAGAGGATGTGAAATACATCCATCTGCAGGTCTGTTCAGCCTGCTATTCGGGCCTCGCGCTTTGGCGCGGACGAACTCCTGCGCAGAAAAAACGCAGGATGGAAATCAATAGGCGGCTTGTTAGCCGCATGGGCTTCATTATGGATAATCCGAAGCACCACCCGAAAAAGATGCCTCGTCGAGATGATCTCGATCATGGTGACAAGAAGGTGTTGAAATGAGTTTCAAAGTCATAATTGAGGTTGAGAATAAGGACTTGGGGTCACTCCTGGCGAAATTGCCGAGGTACAAGTACGATCTTAAGCACACGGCTGGCGCTGACCCGGAGCCTGCGCAGAACGGAAAAGTGAAACCAAGAAGGAAGCATGGATCTCCTGCGAAGGCTGACACCCGGATGAAGATGACTGGGAAGCGTACGCATTCTGAGTTGCTTCAGTCGGGGTTGGATCTCTTTGAGAGAATGGAGGGTGAGCGTGGTATTGGTTCCCTCACCGTAGAGGTGTTTCGCAATCAAATTAATACCAACAAGTTAGCGGACGGTACTAAAATGCAGTCACGCTTGGTACATGAAGGATTTTTGGAGTACATACGATAATGCAAGAGGGTGACGTGCAAGCGGATGCGCCGGAAGAAGAGCGAGCTGCAAGTGTGGATATGAATATGGCTACGGCTGGAGTAGCCCAAGAGGCACGAAGGATCACTCGACGTGGGGAGGGTCGCAGGGTCACCCTTGTCCGTACCGAAGATGGTCAGTATCAAGTCTGGATGGGCACCCGCATGATCCAGAGTTTCTGCGCTGAGTGGGAAGACATCACCCGCTTCCAGCTCCCCGAGGGGATCGAACAACAGGTCCGTGTTAATGTTTCTCCGATGGGGGATGCTCATGAGTCTCGACAGCGTGGCGTAGTAACTGAGACGGCTGTAGAGGTAGCTCAAGATATTCCACCTGGAGCCCGTCTGCGAGTAGAGGGTGATGAGGACCTGCTTGGTATGTTTCGAGAGTTGCCAGCTCATAACCGCGAGCTGATAGCAAATCAGATCCGTGCGAATCACCTACAGGAATTCGGTGTGGCGTTAACTACCATGGCACACCCTAATCGTCTGGTTGCTGAGACTATTGAGAACGCGGAGGAAGAGCGTGTGCCTCAAGGGTTACGGAACCAGACGATGCAGCTTATCCATAGGGAGCTAGAGCGCATTGGGAACATGGTCGAGACCCTGAGCAGATAGGTGCTAAACTCGGGCCACTTACCTGGAGGTGACTCCATGAAATTTACAGTTGAAATCCCTGATGAAGATGTGGTCTGGGCGAATGCCGAAGCCGTCAATAGGCAGGAGATCGCGAAGTTTATGCGGGAAGAGTTGCAGAGCATCGGGAATCGTTTCGGTGGGGTAGCAGAGATCCGCGAGATAGGACCCGGAATTTCACATGAGTGGCGTGGCTGGATATTCAATAGAGCTAGGGTCTTTGCCCAGAAAAAAGAGAAGCCTGCGTTAACGGGGATTGACGCTGCGAGTTGCGGTCGCTAAGGTTACGTTTGTGTGGGGTCTATACGTTTCGTCATCTGTTTCGTTCCGACCCCCGCACGGGCTGACAGGGATTGCAGACCAGCTTTGAGTCGAGAGTTATGCGTCGGCATGGTGGAGCCTCCCCAATGGGGCCAGTAAAAATGCAAACACCCCGCTCGGCTTAAAGCACCCTACTGTCACCTGAAGGAGGAGACATGACACCAGAACGAGCTGCACTAGATATTTATCTCACCTACGAGTGCTCCGGGCACGATCACTTCAGCGCTCAGCTGTATCGTTTGATCGCTAAATCAGACTCATCTCATCGACGTAGGCTGGCTATGGGATTCCCGGTTGAGGTTGGAGCCTGGGAAGAGTGGTACCACACTCCAACTGCACGCGAATTTTACAAAAAATACAGTGTTGAAGAGAACTACCAGCCTGACGATACCGAGAAGGAGACGCGCTTTAGATCCGACGATGATCCCATTCCCGAGGATCTGCGGGAGGTCATGAATGACATTGGTATACTTCTCGACGCTGGGATCAGAGATCATGCAGAGAGGGCTATGGGATTCCTGCTGATGGTTTTTGACTATGGTGAGAATGGCACCCTGAGTTATATATCTAATTCTCAGCGGGGCGATGTATTGGATATGTTAGATGAGTTTCAGAGGAGGAATCGTGCCTAACGATATGCTAGACGATTGGACAGTCGTATTTGAATTTAATAGACAACCCCTGCGACGAAATACGCCATTCGAGTCTCAGTGGCATTTTAAAGAGTTAACGCATGGTTTTTGGCTCAATGAGCAACACGATCTGGTGAGAGAGGATCGAGGGTTCTATTGGATTCCACCTAGCCGTATTTACCACATTGAACGATACACGGGACCCAAGTGATAACGCAGTGTAGCACTGGGGAGTGCGCTCGGAGTTCAGATCGAGTTGAACCGGGTTCGACTCCCGGTACTGCGTCCAATTTACGATACGAAGGTGTGCGAATGTACGGTGACCTCACACGAGTGGTGGTCTGGAAAAATAGTAAGTGCATTGCCACTACAGCACCTTTCCCCAGCTGGGCAGAAGCCGAAAAGTGGGAGCAAGAAGACCGGAGAACTAGAATGACCTGAATGCCATGATCCACCATGTACTTGCGATTTTCGTCCATTTTTAACAAGTACATACACGAGAATAGTAAAATGAGCATATTTCTAAAAGTTAAGATCAAGAGCCTTGCAGAAGAGAGTCGAATCATTCGCCTGGAGGAGCGTCGGGCCGGATTGCACCACAATCGCGGACTGCGACAATCCCTGGCTGACCACAGACGTGGAGTTGTTCGTCGAGAGAGTAGAAACACCCTCCTCGCGTACGCTTATCTACGGGGAAAATCGTATCGAAACTGTGAACGGACATCGCATAACGAGCCGAATTGGGACTCCATTAAGCGTATGATCGAGAAATACGGAAAATTGAAACAACCACTAGAGGAGTGGAAAAATGAGCAAGAAAGCGAGAGCTTATGTAAGTCTGCTGCTTGACCGCAGCGGCTCCATGAATGTCAACAAGGCTGAGACGATCTCAGCATTCAATCAATATGTTGATAAAACGAAGGGTAGCTTCCGGGGTCAGTTCACACTAACCCAGTTCGATAGCCAGGGGATCGATTCCCCGCAATCGAACGTCAAATTGAAGGAAGCTGCGCACCTGACTAACGCATCGTATGAGCCGCGTGGTGGTACTCCATTACTCGACGCTATCGGTAAGACTATCGCGGAGATGAAGACTGAGGGCTTCGATAATGTGATCTTTGTGATCCTTACTGATGGTGAGGAGAACTCATCGCATGAGTACAGTACGGCAGCGATCAAAGCACTTTTGGAGGAAAAGCAAGCGCTGGGATGGCAGGTCTCGTACCTGGGTGCCAATGTGG
>CBDVCG010000159.1:0-5372 GCA_965372425.1 uncultured Anaerolineales bacterium | reverse complement strand
CATCGGGATCCTGGAACACCAACCCGACAGCCGATCGGACTTCTCCAAGATACTCATCGGAGATACTCTTTCCACAAACCTGAATATCACCTTCTCCCCGGAGAACACCATTTAAGTGAAGAAGGAGCGTGGACTTCCCTGAGCCATTCGGACCGACGAGCGCTGCTTTTTCCCCAGGAGCGATGTGGAGATTCACACCATGGAGGACTTGATGCCCGTCAGGGTAAGCAAATCGAAGATCTTTTATTTCGATCGTATGGTGCATCTCTCTACCTCATGAATATGAATGGGATAAAAAGCGGAAGAAATAAGAGCACGGAACCCATGGTTAACCCGAACCAATCCTGCAGACGCATGTGAAATGATTTCAGGATGCGCATTTCTCCATCGTATCCCCTCGATGCCATCGCTGCGTATACCCGCTCGCTCCTCTCCAGCGACCTCAAGAACAAGCTCCCTACCATCATCCCCGCCACTTTTGCATGCCAGATTGCGCTTGGACGCCGGCTATCCAGGGAAACTGCGCATCGTGATGCACGGGCCTGCCGCATCCTCATCGATTGGTCAATGAGGACAAAGAGATAACGGTACATAAAACTGATGATGGCGACGAGGACTTTGGGCATGTGCAGGGCGTCCAACGCCCAGATTAAATCCGGAAATCTCGTGCTTACCGTCAACAGGATCCCGGCTTGAACGCCGATCCAGGTTCGAATCAGAATTGTGAGGAAACGATCAAATCCCGCTGCGCTGACTGTCCATCCCAACCCTGGAAGCGTGATCAAAGGTCGACCATCCAAAGTAAAGAGGATGGGGAGTGCCGCCAGGATAAAGGGCGCAGCGATGTAGGAACGCCGAATGGTGTATGTCGGACCTAGCTGGGCCCACCTCACCACCAGCAACAGCATGACGTACAAAACCAGGAAGACAAGCCAGGCAGCTTGAGGTGTCAGACTCAGCGCAAGAATGTAGAGGATCGTCAAGACCACCTTCACCCGAGGATCAAGATCGTGGATCGAGCTGGGTCTGTCTTGATATTGATCCGTCAGGTCGAAGTGCAAAGATTAATCTCCTGCCGCTTCTCGAACCGCAGAGGATCTGGCGATTAACCAGGCAATCCCGAATACGATCATCGTTCCAACCATGACGGCCAGGATGGTCGGCAACGCCTCACCCCCGATGAAGGGGAGCGTGTAGCCAGGGAAGATTTCATAGGTTGGATCCTGGCCTAACGCGAGAAACCCGATGTCCGCAGCAACTCTTTCGAGACCATCCGGGGAGGACGCGGCGAGCGGGGAAAATAAGGCGACAAGCAGCGCGAATGCAAGACCCACTGCGGTGAACACCGCCAACCTACGCCCAGGTGCGCGTTCACCCGCGATGAGGACATCAGGTCGACTCGCCTGAACGACTCCAACTGCAGCCGCAGTGATCAACCCCTCTCCTATCCCGATGACGAGATGCACGCCGACCATTGCCGGGAGGACGAAACTGAGTGGTGAGGTTCCTGAGACCGCCAGTTCTACTGATGTGGCCATAGCCGCAATCTGCACCGAAAGCCAGCCTGCTGCGAATGCAGCCCCAATTCTCGCCCCACGACCCTGGCCCATAATCCGGAGCAGTAATGTGTACACCGCATAGCCAGTGAAAGCCGTGATGACCCCCATGTTCACGATGTTCCACCCCATGACGAGAAGCCCACCATCCTGAAACAACAACGCCTGCACGCCGATGACCGCGGACATGATCAACGTGGCAGCCCAGGGCCCCACCACGATCGCGGCCAGGGCGCCTCCGAGCAGATGACCGGAGGTGCCGCCGGCTACAGGAAAATTAATGGCCTGAGCGGCGAAAATAAACGCGGCGAGGATACCCATCAACGGCACTTGTCTTTCGCCAAGCTGGTTTCGAGTCTGGCGGATTGCAATCGCGATAAACATTAGTGCCAATATCCACCCTACGATAGCCACGGGCAGGGAGAGAAATCCATCTGGAATGTGAAGTGGTTCTGGTTTCAGCAGCATTTTGCCTCCTGCGGTACGCTAGGCTTTTTTCAGGCAAGAGGGACAACGTCCCTCGAGCATCAAATGATGGATGTCTACCTCAAATCCGTAGCTTGATTGGATATGATCCTGGATCACGTTCAATGACGGTGCTTCAAGCCTATAATCCGCACCGCAGCACCGACAGATCATATGCCCATGGACATCGTCTGGATCTCTCAGTGAAAACCTCACAGGTTCGGTTCCAGTGGAATACAGATCCACGAGACCTGCTTCGTGAAGCGATTCAACCGCACGGTAGACGGTTGCCAGATTAAGCCCTGGCAATCGCTGCCGGGCTTCATCATAGACTTGTTGGACACTGAGATGACCGCCTTGATGTGCGATCGTTTCCAAGATGATCGTTCTCTGCGGCGTCACCCTAAAACCCTGCTCACGCAACTCCGCGGCGAGTTGAAACTCACACGACATACGCAACTCCTTGCTATTGCGAATATTTGCAACAACTGTACTTGCAAATCCTAAGACCGTCAAGCGCACATGTTGTCAAATTTGCTTCCCAGCCCGCGCCGCTGCCAACTTGACATGCCGCCCCCCATTTCTTCCAACCAGAGCGGTAAGGAGTCTGGCCTTCACTTCTGACTAGAAACTCGTCGTGCCGCATAAACATCTCCAAATAGCGATATAATGAGGATCGATTTCCTCCAATTGTCGGCAACCTGGGGTCCAGCGCTAAGCATATCGAGTAACCTTAGATGCCGTCGGCGCGTCTATAGTATTGCACCCATAAGGAGCTATGCATGGCTGAAGACAGCTTGTCAATCACCGATCAAAGGACCGGCCAGACCTACGACCTTCCCGTTGAGCAGGGTACTATCCGCGCAATGGATTTGCGTCAGATGAAAATGGACGCCGATGATTTCGGTATGATGAGCTATGACCCGGCCTATAAAAACACGGCTTCCACACAGAGCACAATCACCTATATCGATGGGGACAAAGGCATCCTTCGATATCGCGGCTACCCGATTGAACAACTCGCCGAGAAGAGTAGTTTTCTCGAAGTTGCTTATCTCCTTCTCTTCGGTGAACTCCCAGCATCGGATGAATTAGATCCGTGGGTTCACGAGATTACGCATCACACCATGCTGCATGAAAATTTAAAATCCTTGATCCAGGCGTTCCGCTACGACGCACATCCAATGGGGATGTTTATCACCTCGCTGGCCGCACTCTCAACCTTTTATCCTAACGCCCGCAATGTGGATGATCCCGCCACGAGGCTCCGCCAGATTAAAAGACTGATCGCAAAAGTCCCCACAATCGCAGCATTCTCCTACCGACATATTCGCGGCTTGCCATACGTGTATCCAGATAACGACCTCAGCTATACGGGCAATTTCCTCAGCATGATGTTTAAGATGTCCGAGTCAAAATATGAGCCAAATCCTGTTCTGGAACACGCTCTTGATGTGCTTTTCATCTTACACGCCGACCACGAACAGAACTGCAGCACAAGCGTGATGCGCAATATAGGATCCTCAAAAGCTGATCCTTATAGCGCACTTGCAGGCGCTGCAGCCGCACTCTATGGACCGCTGCATGGCGGTGCGAACGAAGCTGTCCTTCGCATGCTCTTTGAGATCGGGGAGGTTAAGAGCGTCCCAGAATACATCAAGCGTGTCAAAGATGGTGATTTCCGTCTGATGGGTTTTGGACATCGTGTCTATAAAAATTACGATCCACGCGCACGCATCATCAAACAGGTCGCAGATGAGGTTTTCGAGGTCACAGGTCGCAATACGTGTCTGGACGTCGCCATCGAACTGGAGAGGATTGCACTCGAGGATGAGTATTTCGTCTCGCGGAAGCTTTACCCAAACGTCGATTTTTATTCCGGGATCATCTACCAGGCCATGGGGCTGCCCGTTCACATGTACCCGGTCCTGTTTGCCATCGGCCGCACGGTTGGATGGTTAGCCCAATGGCAGGAATTGCTTGAGGATCCCGAGCAAGCCATCGCCCGTCCACGACAAATTTACATCGGTGAGGATGAACGATCATACGTGCCGATTAACAAGCGCACATAATTCACGAATATCTTGTTCCTGAACCCAGCGCTTGATGGAAGGCAATCCCAACTCGGAGGAGAAAACCCTCCGAGTTTTTCTTTTCTCTCGCCTCCTCCCTCAATGAATTGGATCCCGTCTACTGTTCTCTGATTCCCCGCATAAACATCATTTAATGAACCAATTTCTAATATGGACAACTTACCGTGGAAATGGGTGACTTTCCCCACTCCCGCTTTATGTGCCTAGCCAGCATGATCTTAAGGAGTTCCGAACGTCGTTAAGCGAGGGTATTTATTCGTGAAGGGTGCCAACGCATCCGATTCTGTATTTCAAATCTTATGTGTCACCCAAGGAAAGTGGGGCGAGCGGATCGCGGAGAACATTGCGACGAACGCACCAACCGATTGGGTCGTTCACTCATGGGCCGCGCCCCGCGTGATTCCTCCCATTGTTGATGATCCTGAAGATTTCCTGCCCCCCACTCTCCCATCTGTGGATCTGGTCATCGCGCTGGGGGACGTGTCCGGTCTCGCACAATTAATCCCCGACATCGCGCAAATGACCCACGCAAAAGCTGTTATCGCACCCATCGACCGCAACGAATCACTCCCGCCCGGACTGGCCAACCAGCTCTCCCAGTGGCTTGGCGATATGAATATCCCTATCGCCTTGCCCAAACCTTTCTGCTCACTCGCGGAAGATAGTTACAACCGAAAACCATTGGTCGAAACCTACGATGACCCTTTGATCCGGCGCTTCGCGGCGCATTTCGGAAAGCCTGAATTCCAGGTGACGGTCGATGATAAGCAGATCGTCGCTGTTGAAGTGCAGCGCGACTCAGCGTGCGGCTGCGCAAGGTACGTCGCAGACAATCTCGTCGGCACACAAGTCGATGATGCCGTCGAGAAAACCGGCATGCTGCATCACCATTTCCCATGCCTGGCAAGCATGACCCAGGACAAGGATTACAACGATACACTCATGCACGTCTCGGGTCATTTTCTCCAGGACGCGATCAAGGATGAAATTAGCTCGCATTTGTCAGTCGTCTACCTAAAACCACATGGGCACGTCGACGAAAACCCCTAGAAGGAGTAAGAAGCGATGAAGCAACTTATCCTCGAAATGCCAACTATGTACGCGGATCATCATGTCCTGAAAGTAAAGGACGCTCTGGATGAGCTCGATGGCATTGAAAAGACCTATGCCAGCTCTGCGTGGAAGAAACTCATGATCTCGTACAAAGAAAAAACGATCAAACCTGCCGAGATCGAGGAGGCCTTATCGAAAGCGGGGT
>CBDVCG010000158.1:0-5388 GCA_965372425.1 uncultured Anaerolineales bacterium | reverse complement strand
GCAGATGTTTATGATCATCCCCGACCTAGTCGCCAGATGAATCGAAGGTAGTCCGCTCGGGAAGAAGGGGAATCAACCAGGACAGGAAGGAGTCTTGGCTGCGGCTCTGGAGATTGACTTCCCCGGGACCCGTCAGTTCTGCCACCAGCCCTTCACCGCTGAACAGGGTGCTTTTCCAACCAGCCACCTTCTTCACGTCGTAACCAATCTGCTCATCAAAACTCACCAAGTGTCCCGTGTCGACCACGTATTTCTCACCCGCGCTTAGCTCCATAGGATGGATGGCACCATAGCTGGAAATGATCAAGGTGCCGGTGCCGCTGACCCTGAGCATAATCAACCCTTCACTCCCGAAGAAGGTCTCGGCACCAGACCACTTGGTATCCACCTGGATGCCCTCCGATGAAGCCAGATAGGAGCCGGATTGAACCATCAAAGAATCCCCTTGCATTTCGACCACGGCGATGTCGCCTGGTAAGGGCGGCGCCAGCAGGATGCGGTCGCCATCTTCCACACCCGTATAGGTATTCATGAAGAAGCTCTCTCCTCCGAACATCGAGCGTGCGATGGACTTGAGAATGCCGCCTTTGGCCTCGGTCTCCATCAACAGATCCGGTGACATCCCCACCATGCCACCACTTTCAACCTGGACCTTTTCATTGCGATCCAGGACTACTCGAGCCACTGAGTAAGAAGGACGATATAAAATTTCTACTTGCATGATGTACTCCTTTCCTCACGATCATTCTGAGATTTATATATAACCTTAGCACGAAACCGCCATGACGGCTTGTCACGGTTATTCAGGAAGTAGTCTCGAATTGTGCATCTGTAAACCCACTCTGCTTCATTTATAATAAAAACGGATTAAGAGGAGTTGTTTTCCGCAGCGTTATCCATCAAAATGGTAAAAGCCGACCTTGAGGGTGGCGATGCGATTGCATTCAAAGAGATTGACTTTCCTATTCCTGTTCTTGCTCCTCTCAGCCTGTGCACAGACGACGGAGGAGCCTACGCCCGTCATCATTGAACTTCAAACACCCGTCTTTCCGCCAACCTGGACACCCACCCCAAGACCAACCCAAAACGTCATCACGAGCACGCCACTACCAGAGTTCGGAATACCCACCCCCACGCCCACGATGACATCCACACCGCCTGCACCACCAGAAGGTACCCTCCCCCCAACTCCCACGGTAAATTTTTCTCGGTATAAGTGCACCGTCAGCACAAACGAATTGGGGATTGAACTCTACCAGGCACCCTACTTCAGTGATAGCCGCATCCTTCCCACGATGGAACCTGGCTATGCGTACAACGCGGTCGAAGACTTTCCCACAATGACACGTCTGCTCCAGCGAGGAGAAACCGCAGGTTGGGTGGATTACCAAATGATCGCAATCCACCAGGAGGGACCGGATTGCGGCAGGCTGCCCATATACCCGGGAGACTTATCCGATTTCGACGATGTCCTCTGCTTCATGGTCGCCGACCCTCCGGCAGAAACCTATATGGACGCAGGGTTCACAGTACCAGAAGGGACGATGATCACGGACGATCCTGCCTATGTGATCTCAGGTACATCTAACAGCTACTATGGAAGTTGCGTTGGACATGCCGGTCCATGCTTCTATGTAAATCCCGCCGACGTCGAACTTGTAGGTCGCTGTGATGACCTTCCCCGCTCCGGTGAAACGATCACGGAAACACAGCTCTGGTCCGACCCTAATCCAGAACGCGGGTCGGTTATCCATACCATCCCGGCTGGAGAAGTCCTGCTCGTCCAGGCTGAAAGTGCCACCGGATCTCCGCCTCCTGGTGGAACTGCGGATGGAACCTGGCTGCGCGTAAAACTCACGGGTCCGATTCCCATACTCAACGGTTGGGTCTGGTCGAGCTTTATCAGGTATCGATAAAGAACAGCGACACCTCAATCAAGTAGACGTCGCAAGCCAACATGAATTGACGATGTAAGCCCATTATGTCTCTGGATATCGTAGGACTTGGCGGGACAAACTGCGCTGAAAATTTCGCAGCTCGTACACTATCTTTCCTTTTGCAATATGGGAAATCGATTATTTCCGATATCAGATTCCAAGGGTCGATTGCCGTGCCAGGGAAGCAAACTAATTCAAACAATGCACTTAATGATCAATCCATAATATGGGGTTTATCTAGAATGTGCTCTACATCATCTCTGGAAGGTAAGCCGCGGGCACCAACATGTCTAATCTTATATGCAGCCGCCGCATGCCCCCATCTTGTGGCCTCCCTGACACCAACCTCCTCGAGACTTGCTGCGATAAAACCACCATCAAAGGCATCACCTGCACCCAGCGTGTCAACAACCGCTGCATGAAAAGCAGGGACATGAAATCTTTCCCCATTAGCGGCCACCCATGCCCCCAGCTTACCACCTCGTGCAACAACCGTTCGCTTGCCCTCACTTAGCTTGATGATTGCAGCCTCAACTGACTCCTCACCAGCTATCGGTAAAATCTCCTCCTCAGCACTACCGAAGAGGACATCGCATAGCTCAATCGCCCGTTCAAATGATCTTCTGGTCGTATCGTCTAGGCCCCAGGACTCCAGACGCAGATTTAGATCCAACGACACACATAGGCCCTCCTTGCGTGCTAGTTCCATTGCGTGCAGTATCGCCCCTCGAGCGGGTGACGCTCTGAGACACATTCCCGTCGTGTGCAGCCAAGTTGCGCTACCTAACAATGATCGATTGATGGCATCTTTACGTAAATGAAAATGCGCTCCACCTTCTTGTGGCCAGACGAGGACCAGTCGCTCCCCATTCGGCTCAATAACGGCCATGACCATCGGGGTAAATGCATCCTGAACCAGAGACACGCCACGAGTATCCACGCCCTCTTGATCTAAATTTTCAAGCACCCACCGCCCATACCCATCATCTCCTACCGTTCCCACAAACATTGCGCCAACCCCAAGCCGCGCCAATGCCACTGCAGTGTTCGCAGCTGAACCCCCTCCGTGTAACTGGGGGATGGAATGAACAAGATCCTGAGTACCCGAAGAGCGGTCTGGTAAACGAATGACCATATCAACGTTCGCGTCGCCAAGGACAACAACTTGTAGCTGGGTCATAGTTCTAGAATTCGCCTTTAGCTGCCGCTACAAATTGGCCTACAAGATCGAGATCTTTTCGGAAACCACCGTCAGGCAGTATGCGGTTTGTGTGTGTGAGCGAATCCACTCCCCAAGGCTGCACGATGTTTATGGCCTTGGCTACATTCTCGGGCGAGAGACCCCCAGCCAGGATGACGGGGATATTTACATGCAGAACGATATCTCTGCTGATATTCCAATCGTGGGTTTCACCCGACGCACCGATTCCAGCAATATCGGTGGATTGCGTGTCAAGGATGAGATAGTCGGCTACCTCCTCGTATGCCAATGCTACATCGATCGCATCAGGTCCTGTAACGGAGATTGCCTGCATAATGGGCAATCCAGGTAAACGCTCGCGGAGTGAACGAACTCCTTCCGGCAGTAGAGTCTTTTCGATTCCACAGAGATGCAGGATATCAGGGCGAACCGCCTGCGCCATGGATTCGATGACATCCAAATCCGCTTCGACAGATAGGGCGACACAGACGGCTGAATCGCCCACGGCTTTTACAATTGCTCTCGCTGTGGGAATGTCCACTTCGCCCGGCAACCCTAACTCACTGGGCGTAATACCAATATGATCGACACCCTGTGAAATGACGGCTTGAGCTTCGTCGACGGATTGCATTGTATAGATCTGGGTTTTCACATTCCGCTCCATTTTTCAACTAACAAGCCGCCCTGGCCATGTTCTTAGCGTTGTTATGAGGCACGCTTAGATGAGCTGGGCGTGGAGAACCATGGATGGGAGCCAAACTGATTCCGAGGTACAGGTTCGCCTCGAGTCACATACCACTCGAAGCCTCGCGTCACAGATGATAAATAACTTCTGAGGTTTGGTCCAATGTATAGTATGTGTGGAAGCCAGCGAATCACCAAGGGTAAGGTTTGAAAGACATGCGGATAAACTGTAATTCTAAGCGCGCATGTCTTGCTATCCGTAGGTACGATCCTCCACGACACGAACGACTTCCTCCCCCCAGATCTGCCGATCTCGAGGTCATAACCAACCCCATCTATCCACTGGCAGAACCGCCGCTCGTAGACCCAACCACTAAGGTAGTGAATCTTATCCCGAGACCCCTCGCCAGGCCATGCCTCTACAGGATTCTGAGCACAGAAGGGATGGCAGGGCTCGAGGTTGCCCGCCATTGAGATCGTGTCCCAAACCTTCTCGGCTGGGGCCATAATCGGTTGTGCTACGCTAACCGGCCACTTGAAATCCGGTTTAAGATCTTCCCAATGGTGCATAACACGTGACTCCTTGCTTCCACGTGACGGCCTCGAGTAATATTCGGCGGCTCGGACTTAATGCCTTCATTTTAGGGCTGCTCGGCTGGCGAGGCACCGATGCACATTCACGCGCCAGCCGCTTTAACATTCAGCGAGTTCTTCGGCTGCTCATTCTACAGGCATCTCAAGCTTTGCTTCGCCGTGCTCTTCCGCGAGGGCGTACCGTCGACTTGGCCCGCACTCTGAAGATACCCACATCAGTCTTTGACTCGGTCCACTCGGCAAAGTCGGCGTTCAGGTCAGCGTACTCGTTCTTGCGTTCGGCCAGAATCTGCTCCCGCTAGGCCAGTGTGCCCCATAAGTCGATCACCAAATACCGCTGCAGATTCTTCGTGTCATGCAGCATTGTGGTGCCTCGGAAGCCTGGGCCCGTTGCAAACAGCTTGCTCCACGCGCCGCCTGGGCCATACGCAAGCTCAAACTGACCTTGGGCATCCTCCTTGATGACGAACTCCCAGACAAGTTCGATCATGCTGGACCGGCCTCTCTGTCAATCATCTCCAATATCCAGCGTTCCTCAGGTGCCTTATAACACGCCACCGGACGCGTGAACATATGAAAACCTTTCCACATTCCATACTCTACTTCATCTTAGTGCATTAACTTAAGGAGATTTTGCTAAGCCTCCGCTTAGTCCTAATGCGACTTACAAGTGAGCAGGTTCTAAGGTACCATCTATTTTCCGAATTGGACACTGCAGGCTTGAAGCTAGCAGCGACGTTGCGATCAATAAAAAAAAGCCTGGTTTATTAGACCAGGCTTACTTGATTCTATCCCTGTATCTGGTGGTCGTGTGTCAGAATCGAGTTACGGCTAAGGTCAATTGAATTCCAAAGATGTACCAGCGCTCTCGTTCGCCCCGAAGGTGTTTCGGAGCCGTAAAACGTTTGGTTAAGCTGCCTTTCCAGAATTGGAGGACGATAGAGCACCCCGTCCACTATCCAGCGATAGCAG
>CBDVCG010000157.1:0-5396 GCA_965372425.1 uncultured Anaerolineales bacterium | reverse complement strand
CCTGGCGATCAAGATTGCCAGAGTGTTTGGCAAAACGGTGGACGATGTCTTTCAACTGCCGGATGATGGGAGTGTGGAGTAAGAACGTAAGCAGACGATCGCACACCGAATTGTAGCCGGGCAAGTTCTGGCTTACTGAAAACTAAAAACCGTGAAACATCATGCTAAGAGAAATCTACAGGAGAGAATCATGGAAAAAAGTCGTGTCCGAACACCCCCCCGCTGGATGTATTTGCTCCTATCCATCGGTGGTGCATGGGCCTCAGGTATTTATCTGGGAAAGATAACGATCGAGGGAGCTTCGACTGGGCTTCTCATCCCTTTAATCTGCTTTGGCGTCATGGGTTTGATCATGGCCTGGGGAGCTGTCTCAGAGCGTTGATATTTTAGCCAGGTCAGCGGTCTCTGCGGAGAGTTGCTTCGCGGAGACCGCGACGAAGGATCACAGATATAAACATTAGGCGAGGCATTCCATGAACCTACAGTTTAAAGAGATACAGGAAGAAGACATTCCCTCATTGACCGATGTGATGAAGCGGGCTTTCGACCACGACGCTCAAATCCATCTCGGGGAGGATAAGGGAGGTCCAGAGGGCTACGATAATGGCGACTTCTTCCGGAAGTGGCTGTTCTCTTACGACGAGAGTCATGGATACAAGTTTCTTCTGGACGGCAAGATTGTTGGGGGATTCATCGTCTGGATCCTTGAGAGTCGAGAGAATCAACTGGGAACGATCTTCGTCGATCCAGATCTCCAGAATCAAGAGATCGGAACTCAAGCATGGCGTTTTATTGAAGCATCCTATCCAGATACGCTGAGCTGAGAACTGGGCACCCCCGACTGGGCGGTTAAAAATCACTACTTCTACGAGCGGAAGTGCGGTTTTGAGAAAGTGCGTGAGGACTCGGTTCCGGATCGTGACGGAGTGTCATTGATCTACCAGAAAAGAATGGACGACACACAAAGTTGAGGGGCAGGCTAGAGATGGTTTCTTGACCTAATGGGAATCCCGTGACAAGAGGTCGGGTGAAATTGGGAAAAGAGCCGATCTGCTTCTGATGGACAACAATCCTTTAGAGAATGTAGTTGCACTGACGGAATTACGAGGTGTGATGGCCGCGGGGCGATGGTATGACCATGAAGCTTTAGAACAATTAATTGAGTTTCAGCAAGAGAACGAAGAACATCCCTAAGAGCCTGGCGAAAACGTTGCGAATTGTGGCAAGATGAAGTGAACAAAGCACATCTCCTTTAAGGAGTCATTCTATGGAATCAGCCCATGGATCTGAGGAATACGCATTCATCGCAGACCTATATGACCATGTTGTGCCGTATCGAGACCGGCCCGATGTAGCCTTTTTCGTTGAAGCGGCCAAAGAATCGGGCGGACCAGTTTTAGAGGTGGGTTGTGGAACTGGGCGTGTTCTTATTCCCACTGCGCGAGCGGGAATCGAGATAGTGGGTCTCGATTCGTCGCTTTCCATGCTGGATGTGTGTCGGAAAAGGCTGTCGCATGAGATGGATGAAGTACAGGCGCGTGTCCAACTTGTTGAAGGTGACATGCGTGATTTTAAGCTTGGGAAAAATTTCAGGTTAGTTACAATACCCTTTCGACCGTTTCAACATCTGACGACGGTAAGCGATCAGCTTTCCTGTCTTGGGAGCATTCACCGCCACTTAGTAGAAGGCGGCTGCTTGATTCTTGACATCTTCAACCCCTCACTGGGGTCATTGACTAAAGATGATATCGGAACAGAGATTACTGAAGAGCCGGAGTTCACTACGCCTGACGGTCGACGCGTGGTTCGTCGGCATAGGATTTTGTCGAGAGACTATTTCAATCAAATCAACCATGTGGAGTTGATCTACGATGTGATCCACCCTGACGGCGTGGAGGAGAGGCTGCTCCATTCGTTCCAGATGCGTTACTTGTTTCGGTTTGAAGCAGAGCATTTATTGGTGCGCAGTGGGTTTGAGATTGAACATGTATATGCTGGCTTTGACAAAAGTCCTTATGGTTCGAAATATCCTGGCGAGTTGATATTTGTGGCGAAGAAGGTAGGGGGCTAATGCAGATACCGGTCGCAAATCATCTCTGCGGAACAGACCGGGGATGCGGCGGCGAAGTTGTGTGGAGAATTGCGTAGTAATTCCATAAGGTAGACGAAGTCTTGCCACCGCTCAGCCTAAAACCATTAGCGTCTCTAATCTTTAAATATCAGACACTGATAAATATTCGCGGCTACCTTCTAGGGAGCTTAGAAGATTAACAAAACTCTGATCTGACCATCTCCCATGCATTCACACAACGCCCATGTTGAGGTTTGATCTTGTACCTCACGATGTGCTGAAGTAGTGGACGGCCGTATCGAGCAGCCTGCCGGTATGGATCACGAACTGACGTCTGACTGCAGGATGTAGTTTTCCCAAGAAACGAGTCATATCTAATCTCAAATCAGACATCGGCTCCTGGGTGCACATCTCAAGCCATTCTATGGCGTTTTCTCGGTATGGATTCGGTAACGAATCTATCCGGTCGATGAGCTGTGTTGAATCTTTATAGTTGCTCCACATGATTTCTCTCCCTCTCCCCAGATGGGCAAATCGACCTCGCTGTAAAAAAGCACACCATCTGTATGCAAGGATCAGGCCATCTGAAGTTCCCGCTGAAGGACCTTTCCTCAGGAGAGGAAGAACATCCTTGAGGGCACCTACTCTGATTTGATATCATCGGGCTATGGATGCGCGTCAACCTGCCTATATTAAGCTTCTGGAAAGCGGGGAACTTGAGTCTCGAGCGCGGGAGGCACGCGACCGAGAAAGAGCGTGCGATCTATGCGCGCGATACTGTCGTATCGATCGATATAAACGAACCGGGGCTTGTAAAACAGGGATAAGAGCGCGCCTGGCCTCTTTTGGTCCGCATCATGGGGAAGAGGACCCCCTGCGCGGCGTGGCTGGCTCGGGGACTATTTTTTTCTCCTGGTGCAATCTGCGATGCCAGTATTGTCAGAACGCTGATATCAGCCAGGCTCCCGCGGGTCAGGAAGTCGATAATGAAGAACTGGCCGCCATCATGCTCAGCCTTCAGCGCTCAGGGTGCCACAACATCAATTTTGTCTCGCCCTCCCATGTCGTGGCGGAAATCCTGGAAGCGCTCCTGCTCGCGGCACGATCTGGGCTCAACCTCCCTCTGGTTTACAACACCGGCGGCTTCGACTCCCTCGAAGCGCTTTCCCTGCTTGATGGTGTCATTGACATCTACATGCCCGACATGAAATATGGAGACGCCCGTATCGCCCGGACCCACTCTAAGATCGGCAATTATCCGGAAATCAACAGGAAAGCCGTCCGCGAGATGCACCGGCAGGTGGGGGATCTGCGGCTCGATGCGGACGGGATCGCGCAGCGTGGTCTTCTCGTACGGCACCTCGTACTGCCCGGAGGCCTCGCCGGCACTGAGGAAGTCGTTCGATTTCTGGCAGAAGATATATCCCCAGCTACATATATCAATATCATGGGGCAGTATCGACCCGCATATCGGGCGAAGGAATATCCCCCGCTCGATCGCCCCCTGCGTAAGGAAGAGTATATTGCAGCGCTGAGCATGGCTGCTAAGGCAGGTCTCACACGACTGGATGAACGCCGCAATCCTGTGTTTCGCTGGTGACAGATAACCAACAGAGCGCTGCCCGTCCCCGCTAGCAGGCACAGCCCATGCCTCCCTGTCTTAACCCAAACTCCCCGCAGGTATAAAAAACTTCCCGCAGGTATGGAACCCGCGGGAGGTTAGACAATCCCTCTCTACTTGATAGACCAGCTCAAGACAGGAACATCGGCATCCCTTCTACATTCCGCAGTTTGGGCCGATAGTTCTCCACATCGTAGAGCGCGCCGACATCGACACGCTTTGCGCCTTTGCCTATCACGCTGATGGGAACATTTGTATAAATACCACTCCGCAGCGCGACCATGCGCCCGTAGCGCGCGCTCATGATGAGATCTGCGGCCATGGTTGCATAGTTGAAACCGACCATGAGATCCAGCGAATCGGGACTGCCAGAGCGCATTAAGTAGGCAACCTGCTGGTAGATGATCTCCTCACCCGTGATCTCCTTGATCAGATCACCCGTTATCGCCCCAATGCCCCCCAGCTTCTTGTGGCCATATGCATCTTCCTTCCCCCGCAAGACCATCTCGCCGCCTTCGATCGTTGCGCCCTCTGAGATCGTCATCATCGCGTAGTTACTTGGGTTCCTTTTTTTGTCTCGCATAAGAAGTTCGGCTAATTTTTCTGGATTGAAAGGGACTTCCGAGATTATGGCCCTATCTACCCCGGAGAGATAAGCAGCCACGAGGGACGTTTCGCCGCTGTAACGACCAAACAGCTCCACTACCGCGATGCGTTCGTGGGAGCCTGTGCTCGTGCGAAGATTGTGTATGAAATAAACGCTCCTCGTAACTGCCGTTGAAAATCCGATACAGTAATCCGTCCCATTTACATCATTATCCATCGTCTTAGGAATGGCGACGACGGGTACGCCTTCACTGTCCAGGCGCATGGCGTAAGACAGGGTATCATCTCCACCAATGGGGATCAGCGCGTCGATACCCAGCTTTTCGATGACACTCAACACGTAGGGCGTAAAATCCTGGGGCTCGTCCCCTTTAACTTGATCGGCGAGAAAGTCGGGTGTGGCTGCAGGGCTTACCTTGCTGGGATTGGTTCTGGAGGTATGCAAGAAGGTGCCCCCGGATCGATCCACAGTCCTCACGCGTTTATAGTCCAACTTTACGGTGTGCTTATCCACAGATTTTCGTTGATCGGGTTGGCACTCGAGAAGGCCCGCCCAACCCCTGCGTATCCCGATGACTTTATGTCCCTCATCCAGCACCCGGCTCACGACGGCCTTGATGCTCGGGTTTAAACCGGGTACATCTCCCCCACCTGTAAGAATTCCGATTTTCATCATTTCACCTCAACCAACGCGTATCTTGTAGGATAGTATTGATGTTTTCAGCGAGAAAGGATACGCGCCATTTCCAAAAAATCTAAATTGACTTCGCGTGATTCACTGATAACCTTATCCAGCGGGCGAAGGACGATTTCTCGGCCCCGCAGACCCGTCATGACATCGGTTTCACCTTGAAGCAGAGCTTCCGCAGCCTTCACCCCCATGCGTGTGGCCAGGATACGATCGAAAGCTGAGGGGACTCCCCCCCGGGGAACATGACCGAGGATGGTCACCCTTGTTTCGAAACCAACGTCCTTATCCCGCAAAGAGTTGACTACATCTTGGCACGTATAGGACGCACCCTCCGCCAAGATAATAATCGCATGGGTCTTTCCTCGCTCGTAAGCCTGCTCAATATCTTCTGCAATGCTCTCGATCGG
>CBDVCG010000156.1:0-5427 GCA_965372425.1 uncultured Anaerolineales bacterium | reverse complement strand
CACAAAGTTCTCGTGTACGATCGGAATGAGGAATCGGTGCAGATGGTCGTTGATGACGGAGCGGTTGGTACCCAGTCGCTCGAAGAGCTCGTACAAGCGTTGTCCGTAACGCGCGCCGTTTGGGTCATGGTGCCGGCCGGGGATGCCACTGATGCGGTGATCGGATCATTAGGTAGCTTGTTAGAACCCGGGGATATGATTATTGATGGGGGCAATAGCAACTATAAAGATACAAAGGCACGGGCTGAGACACTCAAAGAGAAACAGATCCATCTGGTCGATGCGGGAACAAGTGGGGGAATTTGGGGTCTCGCAGAAGGTTACAGTTTGATGGTGGGTGGCGATATGGAGGCCATCCATTATCTCACCCCGATTTTTGAAGCTCTGGCGCCAGGACCGGAAACTGGGTGGGGGCACGTAGGTGCGAATGGCGCTGGGCATTTTGTCAAGATGGTGCATAATGGCATCGAATATGGTCTCATGCAGGCGTACGCTGAAGGATTCGAGATCATGAAAGCCAAAACAGAATTTGATCTCGATCTTCATCAAATCGCTCAGATCTGGCGGTATGGCAGCGTGGTCCGTTCGTGGCTTCTAGATTTAACAGCGGAAACTTTGAAGGAAGACCAGGACTTTAATGAGGTCAAAGGCTGGGTTGCTGACAGTGGGGAAGGACGATGGACTGTGGCAGAAGCGATAGATCTGGGCGTACCTGCTCCAGTCATCACATCTTCACTACTTATGCGTTTTGTAAGTCGACAGGACGAGAGTTATGCCGCGAAGATAATCGCGGCGATGAGAAACCAATTCGGTGGTCACGAGGTCAAGCATCAATGAGGAGAAACTCATGACACGTTTGTATCGTCGTGAGATACCCCCACAAATTGAGGGACGGAATGTCAGCGATAAGATCTGATTTTGAACACACCTCGATCGTCATCTTTGGCGCTTCTGGTGATCTAACACACAGAAAATTGATTCCCGCTCTTTTCAATAACTTCTGTAAGGATCGACTCCCTGATAATTTTCAGATACTGGGTACCTCTAGAACAGAATATTCACATGAAGCCTTTCGGCAGAAATTACGAGACGGAATCGACTTCCTTAACATGGAATGTGATGAGGAGAGCTGGAGTTCGTTCTCAGAACACATCTGGTATCAACGTGGGGATGTGAAAGCGGGTGAAGATTATCAGGCCCTGGATAATTTCCTGAGGGACATCGAAGCTCCATCTGCGAATCGGCTTTATTATCTCGCCACTTCTCCGGCGATTTTCCCAGAGATTATCGAGAACCTGGGACGTGAAGGCTTATCTGAAGAGACTTCTGGCTGGAGAAAGATTGTCATCGAGAAGCCCTTTGGGCGCGATCTCAGCTCTGCTCTCGCACTTAATGAGGTTGTTCATCGCGTCTTCCGTGAAGATCAGGTATACCGTATCGATCATTACCTGGGAAAAGAAACAGCCCAAAATATTTTGTATTTTCGATTTCTAAATAGCATTTTCGAACCGATCTGGAACCGTAACCATATCGATCATGTTCAGATTACTGTGTCTGAGACGGTAGATGTCGAACATCGAGCTGATTACTATGATCAAGCCGGTGTCATGCGCGATATGTTTCAAAATCACATCCTGCAGCTTCTAAGTCTTGTGGCGATGGAACCACCAGCCGCATTTGATGCAGATGATGTCCGCAATGAGAAAGTGAAAGTTCTCTCTGCTGTCAGATGCCAGGGGATTAAAAATACTGTACGCGCACAGTATGATGGCTATTGCTCTGCAAAAGGGGTAAAGGACGGTTCCCAGACACCAACGTATGCGGCAATGAAGCTTTTCATCGATAATTGGCGCTGGCAGGGGGTACCCTTCTATCTGCGGTCTGGAAAGGCGCTCAAGGAAAAGACGAGCGAGATTGTCATTGAATTCAAGCCGCCACCCCACGTAATGTTCCCACTCCCTGACGACTACCGCCTCACACCCAATTTTCTGTCCCTCTGCATCCAACCAGATGAGGGGATCCATCTGCGCTTTGAGACCAAGGTACCCGATACTCCTCGAGAGACCCGCTCCGTGGATATGGAATTTAAGTATCAGACCACCTTTACTGAAGATCGCCTCCCAGATGCTTACGAACGACTGCTCATTGATGCGTTGAAGGGTGATGCCTCACTTTTCACCCGCAGCGATGAGATCGAGGCAGCCTGGGCGATTGTGGAACCGGTCATCAAAGGTTGGGAACAAATGGAAGAAGCTCCACCGCTATCGAGTTATGTTCCAGGATCATGGGGACCACAGGAGGCAGACGAGTTTATCTCGAGAGACCAGCGTCAATGGAGACTCGGATGCGATTAATGTTGCTCTCTCATTAGATGCGAGGGGCATCGCCCTCAACTTTCATGGAAAAAAAAGGCGTCCTATTAAGTTTTTATTCAAACCACGATGATGCTCATGAGGCATATCGGCGCCTACGGCGTTCCCGCTTTCAGCGCATCGCCTTGATCCATGGCCTGAAGGGTGGAGAAACCCAGGTGGTTAAGCGATCGGGGAGGCTCTCATTGATCGCATCTCTTCTCATGGGCGCGTTATTGGGTATCCTCTTTGGATACTTTCTTATCACCTCCCTCAACTCATCGGCTGAAAGCTTGCTCATCATCATCCCATTAACCTTTGCCGTCCTTGGTTCACTTGCAGGAGGGTGGGGGATACGACGCATGAGGCGAGGTATTGATCCAGAGGTTATCGAATGGTATGCGAAATGGATCGTTGAAGATGAATCGCTCACACTGCTCCAGGACAATACTTCTACCTTCACTCGTGCTGTCCCCATTCTAAGAAGGATTGGTGAGACGGCGCCGTCGATTTTCATCGTTCGTGGAGAAGCAGAGTTCCCGATTGATTTGGATACCACCCAGACGGCTCCGCTCTCTGCACCCCAAATCTTAAAGCACGCTGAGCGCATGGCGTTGGAACAAAGCATTGAACCTTCTACCGGTCGTGATGAACCACTTTTAGAGAGGTTATCTCAGGCGGAGGAGATCCTGACGGAGGTTTGCTTAGAACTCTCTGAATCTCAAAAAATCGAACCGAGCATCGGATCCTCGGCAGAATGGCTGCTTGATAACAGCTACATCATTGAAGGTCATATCAGCGATGTTCGTCTCAATTTACCGAGTAAGTTCTACCATGAACTTCCTGTTCTCTCCCAAACCAATCACATGGGGGTCTCGTCAATAACAAGGAGCTTCGAGACTGCCGAACCTCAAAAGGGTGAACCACGCGTTTTCAGTCTCGCAGCAGAGCTGGTCCTGCATACAGATGGAAGAGTAGATCGAGATATCATCGAGCAATTCCTGGCCGCCTACCAAACTGAATCGACGCTCGCGACTGGTGAGCTGTGGGCTGCACCGCTAACGCTGCGCATCGCCCTCATCGATCGCTTGAGCAGGCTTGCAGTCGGAGTCGACAGCCGTATGAGAGCTCGAGAACGGGCGGATTATTGGGCCAATCGATTGCTCATCGTTGCGAGGAGAGCGCCACAGCAGCTCTTCTCAATTCTGGCGGCGTTAGCAGAGGATGAACCGAATCCAAGTCCTTACTTTGCATCTCAGTTGACCGGGCACCTCTATGATGAAGAATCGGCGCTCGTTCCTGTGCAGAGTTGGCTGGAGCGGACCCTGAAAATATCCCTCGCAGATTTGAACATCCAGGAACAAAACCGCTTGGCTGCAGATCAGGTCTCGATCGGTAATGCCATCACAAGTCTAAGGAATTTATCTTTACTGGACTGGCGCGAGGTATTTGAAACTCAAAGCCGGGTAGAAGACGAATTGCGACGAGATCCGGCTAAGATTTACTCTCAGATGGATTTTGATACCAGAGACCGCTACCGCGGCGTGGTAGAAGAGATCGCTCGTGAGGCACGGATCTCCGAAGTGACTGTTGCAAAAAAAGCAGTTGAACTCGGCAGGATACAGAGCTCGCGTGATGTCGATCTTCGCTATCAACATATTGGATATTATCTGGTTGATCAGGGTCGGGAGGACTTGCTCAAAGAACTCCAATCTAAAGATTCGGTTCGATCACGCCGGCTGCGTTGGATCCTCTCGCATCATACTTCTATCTACCTGACCTCGATCGCCAGCTTTACACCTCTATTCGTCATCATCGCTGTATGGTTGACATCCTTATTTGGCGTAGATCGTCCGTTGGAGCTCGTCCTCATCGCGCTTGCCGCAGCGCTCCCTGCCAGTCAACTTGCTATTCAATCGGTTAACTATTGGATTACGCGCATCCTCCCGCCACAAACGCTCCCAAAAATGTATTTTGAGAAGACTGGGATCCCGGATGCATTCAGGACCTTGATCGTTGTTCCAATCCTGATTATCGATCCGGAAGAATTGAAAGATGAGATTGGCAAGCTTGAAGTGCGGTTTCTGGCGAATAAAGAACCAAATTTGGTGTTCGGGTTATTCACTGATTATTCAGATTCGGATGTGCAGGTTCAGCAAGATGACGGCGGGCTACTCAAGGTGGCGGAGGACGGGATCAGGGATCTGAACAAACGTCATGGCGAAAACCGCTTCTACCTCTTCCATCGTGATCGTGAGTGGTGTGATTCAGAGGGGAAATTCATCGGTTGGGAGCGCAAACGAGGCAAGCTTGAAGAGCTCAATCAACTCTTGAATGGAGAAATGCCACGCAGTGAAGGTGGGATCGTTAAGGTAGGTGAGGCTGACCAATTAGAAGAAGTGCGCTATGTCATCACACTTGACAGCGATACGCAGTTGCCTCGTGGCAGTGCAAGGAGGATGATCGAAACTATTGCACACCCCCTGAACAGACGTGTCTCGGGTCCTGACTCAAAGGGATACACAATTATCCAACCTCGTGTGAGCACAGCATTGCCGAGTGCGCAAGCCACAAATTTCAGTCGCTTATTTACAGATCCTGTTGGATCTGATCCCTATACCAAAGCCGTCTCGGACGTTTATCAAGATCTCTCTAGTGAAGGCTCTTACATTGGAAAGGGGATCTATGATCCTCGATCATTTTATGAAGAAATATCCGGGAGGTTCCCAGAGCAAACATTACTCAGTCATGACTTAATCGAGGGCGCGTACGTCAGGGTGGGTTTAGCAAGCGACATTGAGCTATTTGATGAGTTTCCACCGGATTATCAGACTTATACCCGACGCCAGCACCGCTGGATCAGGGGGGATTGGCAGATTGCCGCTTGGATATTACCGCGAGTCCGCAGGCAGGATGGAGCCCGGATCAGAAACCCTCTCTCATATCTGAATCGATGGAAGATATTCGACAATTTACGCCGAAGTCTGATCCCACTAGGAAGCGTGGTGTTCCTTTTAACTGGGTGGCTGCTTTCCCCAGGATCTGCCGCGGTTGCGAGTCTTTTAATCGCGCTGCT
>CBDVCG010000155.1:0-5448 GCA_965372425.1 uncultured Anaerolineales bacterium | reverse complement strand
GTCCCTCGATTTTTCTATTGACACGGATCTCCTCCGCATATTCTTCCTTGCTTTTTAGGGACGGTAATGTACATCAATCCCATTATTTCAGGGAATTATTAAATCGTTCAATCATCCATTTCCGCGATGAGGGCGCGCAGTAAGCGCCTCACTTCGAAGGGATCGGATAGATAAAAGCGTGCCTTCGAATGACCCGGTATGCCGACCTTCACGGACCAGCAGTCCTCAGGTACGGTTTCAAAAAGGGCCTCATCCGTGACATCATCGCCAATTGCAAGGACGAAATCATTGCGTGGTTTTCGCGTAAGCCAGGGCTGTGCAGCCTTACCCTTGCTCACCGTGCTCGGTTTCACCTCAATGACCTTGTGGCCTTGCAGTATGTGCAGCGAGGTATTCGCTACGAATCCCTCCAATGTCTGGATGAGTTCGGCTGCCCTGAGCTCACCCAATCCGGGATCGGCTCTGCGGTAGTGCCACACGAGCGCAGCTCCTTTTTCCTCTAACAATGCCCCGGGTGTGCGATCCACATACACTTCAAACACAGGCCGCAGCCGTGCCTTCCACTCGATTGAATAATCTTCCTCGGTAATCTGCCAGCCATCATCTCCTGCAAGCCGCGTCTTGGCCCCATGTTCCGCGACCATATCCACACCCGTGGTGCCGAGCCAGGCTTCCAGAGTGTCGGCATCACGACCGCTGATGACCACTACAGTGTTCTTTGATGAGCCAGCCAGCGTTGACAACAGTTCGAGTAGTTCATTATCTGGCTTCGCACCTTCCGGTGTTCGGGCAAACGACACAAGCGTTCCATCATAGTCAAGAAGCATCAGCCTTTTTTCAGCTTTTTGAAAATCATGGAGAACCTGCTCCTGAAGATCGCCGAGCAGACGCCGAGGCTGTTGTCCTGAATGAAGCGACTGAGCCCATTCGAGCTGGTTGATGAAATCGTCTGCCCAACGATCCGTATCGTATCGACGCAGCCGGGCGCGCATGATAAAATTGCGCTGTTTTTGTTCCTCTACCGGCATCGACAACGCGCGATTAAGCGCATCCACCATCATCTCCTCATCATGAGGATTGACCAGGATCGCCTCGCCGAGTTCAGCCGCGGCGCCCGCCGTCTCACTCAAGACAAGCACGCCCGTTCCATCTGGCCGAGATGCCACGTATTCCTTCGCGACCAGGTTCATTCCATCACGCAGCGGTGTCACTAACGCCACATCTGCAAGCTGATAGAGCGCGATGAGCTCTGAAAACGGGACGGATCGATAGAGGTACCAGATGGGCGTCCATCCAGGCTGACTGAACTTGCCATTCAGCCTGCCAATCATCTCGTCGACCTGGCTTTTGATAAGCTGATACTCTGGGACATGGGTCCGAGAAGGCACCAGAAGAGAAACAAGGGTGACCCGCTCGTGCCACTCCTCATGTTCCATTAAGAATTTTTCATAGGCATTCAATCGGTGGAGGATGCCCTTCGTAAAATCCAACCGATCGACAGAAAGGACAACTTTCTGCCCCGCTGTTTTCTGCCTGAGGTCTCTGAGCTCTGTCTGGACAGCTTCATCTTCTATGGCGGAGGAGAAACGGTCCACATTGACACCCAGTGGAAATGTGTCGATCTTGACGGCACGATCACCCACAGTGACTTGCCCAAATTCATGTTCCAGTCCAAGAATGCGCATTATGCTGCTGATGAAGTGGCGAGCATAGCCGAACGTATGAAAACCCACCAAATCCGCCCCCAACAAACCTTCCAGTATCTCCTTACGCCAAGGGAGCGCACGGAAGATTTCATAAGAGGGAAAGGGGATATGTAAGAAGAATCCAATCGGCGCATCCGGAAGCACTTCACGCACCATCGCCGGTAGGAGCATGAGGTGATAGTCATGCACCCAAATGAGATCTCCAGGTCGAGCAAAGCGCACGATTTCATCACGGAACTTCTGATTGATATCGTGATAGGCTTGCCATTCAATTTTATCGTAATGTGCATACTGCGGAAAATAATGGAACATCGGCCAGATGCTCCCGTTGCTAAACCCGTTATAGAAAAGGTTAAATTCCTCCGCATCGACAAACAACGGGACGCACTTATAATCTTCCCAGAGCTTTGTCTTAATTTCGGACTCAGACCGTTCATCTTCCACGTTCAATCCCGGTGTTCCGAACCAGATCATATCCAACCGCTCTCGCAACACATCGATCGTCGTGGTCAGACCACCCACACTTTGTTGGTATTGGAACTCGCCTTCTACATCCTCGACCCGCACTGGCAGTCGATTCGAGACGACGATTAACCTTCTTCCTTTTTCATCACCCATAAGGTTTTTTTCCCAATCTACATCTTGAAGCCAATGAAACTTCCTTCACACCGGCAAGATTTGATTGAAGGGCGAGGTCCTTGCTCTCTTCAAAGGTGAAACCCCCACAGACCGGATATAGTGCACCATGGCTTGCGGGAACGGCGTGACCGCTCCGGATTACGATCGATAATTATCCTCAGAGTCCTGATCTTACTCAGTTGATTTCGACCCAGGGACTAAGCCGTCGGATTTTTTCAATAATGATCTCTTTTTCCTTTGGATCCTTCGCCTGCTCCATCCTGAGCTTGAGTTCCTTCATCTTTTTATGACGTCGCTGTCGACGCTTCCGATCGCGGTCTTTCTGAGTTAAGGGCATTCGACTATATTCCTCCATATATGGATTTCACACCTTCATCACCACCTCGCACGATAGCGTGTGGTTCTTGAAGGAGTGTAGCCATTATACACAACCGATATTATCCAACACACCTTTCCTATACATTTTCGGTAATTTCTTATGTAAATTTCCGCCTCCGTTTCAGGAACCCTGCTTTGAGAGGCCTGAGCGCATGTAAAACGTCGGGTAAAAGAGGGGAAGCGTCTTAAAAGCATTAAGATTCTTCTAATCTCTTTAAGCTATGATTGAACAGGATTTGTAGATCGGTCCTCGAAATCGGTTTTGAAATGTTTATCATTCCCCTTATCGACTTCGCCAAGCCTGATTGTCTAGCCGATCAACCCACGACATAAGATCGATGCGTCGATAAACTGCTCGACGCGAACGCTGCGCAGTTGGAGGATAAGTGACACACATGAAACCTAAGCAAAACACATTGGATCAAGTGGAAAATCTGCCGCTTGACCTCTCGGATGAAGAGCAACTGGCGCTTGCACAGCTAATTGAACTGAGCAAGGAGCAAGGCGCGCTTTCCTATGAAGACATCATGACCCAGGTTCCCGAGGCGGAGGAAATGCTCTCGGTCATCGATTCGCTGTTCGATGCACTACAGGCCGCCGGAATCGAGATCACGGATAACGGGAAAGTCCCGACCGAGCTCGAAAAAATCGCTGACAAAGTTGGAGCTTCAGATTCCGAAGATCCTGCCTCACTCGAAGCAAACCCTGAGAATAGCGCCTTGGAAGCCATCGACGCTGGTGATTCTGTGGGGCTATATCTCAGCCAGGTAGGTCTTGTCCCACTTCTCACGCGCTCTGAAGAAGTTGAGCTCGCCAAACGAATCGAACGGGGACGAGTGTGCCGCGATGAGCTCGCACGCGACGCGGTCTCTGAAAAGAAACGTAAAGAACTTGAAACTTACATCGAAGATGGCATGGCTGCTCGCGAACATCTCATCATGGCGAACTCGAGGTTGGTCATCAGCGTGGCGAAGAAATACAACAATCGCGGTGTGCCTCTGCTCGATCTCATCCAAGAAGGGCATGTTGGATTGATGCGTGCGGTGAAGAAGTTCGATTATCGTCGTGGTCATAAGTTTTCAACATATGCCACCTGGTGGATCCGTCAGGCCATCACCAGGCTCATCGCCGATCATGGCCGCACGATCCGGGTACCAGTCCATATGGGAGATCGCATCAACCGTATGCTCCGCAGTCGTCACCAGCTCACGCAGGAGCTGGGAAGAGAACCTAATGAAGTTGAACTCGCGGCCCATCTCGATACCACACCAAAATCTGTGGAAGATATGCTGCGTGTAGCACAGCGCCCAATATCCCTGGAGAAACCAACGGATTATGACAGCGACAGCGTCATGGCGGATTTCATCAAGGACGAAGAATCCCCTGCTCCAGAGGAACTCACACAGCAGGAACTCCTTGAAGAACGTGTTCGAGAACTGCTTGAGACGCTGCCCCCTCGAGAAGCATTGGTGATCCGGCTCAGGTACGGCTTGCCTACAGGAGAAGTACACACGTTGAAGCAGATCGGGGAGAAGCTCGGCATCACGCGGGAACGAGTTCGGCAGATCGAAAATCAGGCGCTGCGGAGATTGCGTCATCCATCTCTCGAGAGCGAATTGATCGATTACGTGCGTGCCTGATTTTATCTTTGTAAAGATAAGTATCCCGGATACGTAGCGTATCCGGGATACTTTTTTTAACTTCACTCAACGCGACCGTTTGAGCTGCCTACCCTCCGCCTGGATGCGCGACCAGGCAGTTTCTACATCTTCGACTTCCTCATGAGTCTCAGGAAATTCGCCATAGCGCACTCGCACATAGGAGTCCGTGATGAGTGTGAGTTCCATTTGCAACGAAGGAAAATGTCCCTCAAGCATTGGCAAGAACTCTCGAGGCGTGCATGAAGGATGCCGTGGAAATCCCAGATCTTCGCTCAGGCTCATCAGCTTCGCATAGATGCGGCGGATGCGAAAAGAGGCCAGCATCCTCGACCCCGGACGCAATCTCGATAAACCCGCTGCGATCTGTTCCGCTCGGATATTGAAAGCATCCCGCAGGGCAGACCCTAGAGATCCGACGCTTGAGACATCATCCGGATGAAGCGCGTTGGGCTGTTTTCTTCTGGCAGACATACGGCGCAAGCCCGAGAGGACAAAGGCGAGGATGACTAGAAACACACCAAGAATTAATATTCCGCCGAGTACGGTGTTTAAATCATCGATCCAGGCGGGTCGGACGGTCTCTTCGGCGAGTGATTCGATAAGCCCTTCTACATCAGCCGGACGAATCTCAGCTCCCTCGGAGAGGCCTAATGCCTGGATGAATAGGGCAAACTTATCCAGCAGGGCGGTGAGCGGGGGAAGAAGCAGGAGGATGAGGGGCCACATGATGAGCATGAATGCGTAGGCGAGGAGAGTCACCAATCCGGTAAATAATACGGCGACCACCCCGGCCAAAACATTCCCCGCAAAAACTGCGATCACGCCGATGACTAGCGTGGTCCCAACTGCCATAGCGATGATGCCAAACAACCAACGACGTTCAAACGGTACGCCAACACCACCCCGCAAGTGACTTATTGCCGAAAGCCTGGCCCCACTCATCGCAAGTAAACTAAAAACAAAAAGAATTCAATCAGTTTAATGCTTTAGAGTCTGAATACAACCTATTGGAAAAGTAGATAAAACATCAACTAAATATAATATCAACGAAAAAGAGACTATGA
>CBDVCG010000154.1:0-5460 GCA_965372425.1 uncultured Anaerolineales bacterium | reverse complement strand
AGTGAAATTCTTGTCCATCGGGGGTTCCATCGCCATCGCTGTCCACATGAAACACATTCGTCCCCAGACGCTCTTCACTCTTATCAGATAAACCATCTCCATCTGAATCACCCGTGATAGCACCCATCTCGACGCCAAGTACGACTGCCATGTCACTCAAGCCATCTCCATTTGTGTCGATGAGTAGAGGATCGGTGCCCAGATCTCTCTCCATTAAATTGGATACACCATCTAGATCCAAGTCCTCATCTCCATCGAAAATCCCATCCCCATCCGTATCGGCAAGCCCAGGCATGGCCTGTGGTGCCGTGTGATAAACCTCGTAATAATCGCTGAGTCCATCTCCATCGCTGTCGTGCACAAATGGGCTCGAACCAAGACTCAGCTCAAGAAGTTCCCCCACGCCATCTTCGTCATAGTCGCCTTCATAGTGCAAGCCCCAAACAGTGCGTACTGCAGCCGATGACTCCCATACTGGGACAAAGAGATTCAGGGCGCCACGGAGCTCACCTTTGCGCAGCGTACCATTCAATATCTGAAGACCCGAGCGAGTTCTTTCGAGTTCCGTCTCAGCTGCCTGGATCCCGACATCGGATAATTCCTCACCGGCGGATTGTGCAGATCGAACCACTAGTTCAGCATCCGCAGCTGAGATCAATATGAGCTGATAGTCTGCCTGTACCAGTTTTGCCAAAGCTTCCTGGAGTATTTCCACATCCCGATCCGAAACACCCTCCTGTAGAATGGCCGCAAGAAGATTTTGGACTAGTTCGACATCGTGCTCTAGAAGGAGCGCATCCTCGATACGTGCCTCATCCAGAAATTCGCTGGCATCGATGGTGATTCGATCGATCATATACGCTGGGAAACTCTCTGCCGCAGCAGCACCACCCGTAATGGCTCGAAGCATCTCCGCGGCATCCTCCCGGAGCAACCTGGGAGCAATTTCGTCCACCTGACCTGGAATCGATTGGATTGCAGTCGTCAGCGAGTCGGGGAGTGGCGTCTCCGGCGTGGGTGAGGGGCGGGGAGAAAACAGAGGTAAATTGGCGATGTCACGCAGTCCGTCGCATCCGCTCAACAACAGGGAGATAAACACGACGAGGCTGATGATCAGAACGCCCTTGCCACTTCGAGATATGAATGGTTGCAAATCCATCTCCCTCACAAGATTCGATTTACCCTCGCTAAGAATCACGCGTCAGGCACAGCAAAACATGTGAGCATTACGCACTTATTATGTGTGAAAAGACCAGAGACATCAATGAGCAAATGGTCTCGCCACTCAAGCTTATTCTGTGTAGCGCACAATTTTCGATGGGGCTAGAATAGACCACCTTCTTTCATAATGTAGGTAACGAGAAGCCTTAGGTTGATTTCATCCGCTTCTCTGGTTCCATGCCCGAAAGGGGCTTCGTATGACCAACAAGTACACCGCGTTCGTTTTCTTATGGATGGCTCTCACCATATCTTCTTGCGGTTCACAACCGAACGATGAGGTCCCAGGCGAACGCTTAAAAACACAAACCCCACCACCCCAAGACCAAGAGACCAGGGAAGCGGATCCAGCCTCTGGGGCCGAAGAACCGTGTGTTCTCATCCCGAACTCAGATTTACCCACGTATTACCGACCCGATCTTAAATCCGAAATATTTGAGATCATGCCTTCTGGCATGCCCGTATATGTATTTGCAGAAAGCGCGGATGGCTGGATAGGGTTTGATCCCGGGATTCCTCAGGCTGCGAACGTCGGTCCATTCAGGCTTCGCTGGGTACAGGAAGGTGGGGCTTTCTCACTGCAAGGAGCCTGTGATACGCTGCCGGTCATAGAACCTCCTCCTACAGGTGTGTGTTTTACAATGGCGATGACGGATTTTCCGGTCTTCGCGGCGCCGTCGGCTGAATCCGAAATCATGACGGTCATAGAGAGTGATGAGTACATCAGCATGATCTCGCAACCTTCACCTGGCTGGTATCAAGTGGATTTAAGTGTTGGCAGTGTGGGTTTGGAGGGCAAGGGGTGGGTACAGGCGAAGTGGATAAACCTGAATGGACCTTGCGGAGACCTGCTGCTAAAACCTCCTTCCGGTCCGGAGATGGTTCATTTTTCCGGCGGTGAGCAATTGACAATCTCCCAAATACACATGGTCTCTCCAACGACGGGTTGGGCAATCGGATACCAGGTTTCAGATGAGGACCACATCCTTATTACGCAGGATGGCGGTCTCACATGGAGGGATGTTTCACCTCCAGAGCCTGGGATCCACACAGACGAACCCAGGAAAAAGGCCCTTGGAGCTTTTCTTGATGAGAATACATCTCGGGTTGCGTACCGGATAGTTGAAGAAGGATCAGGTTCTTACAAGCTTCGTTTCTGGAGCACGGATGACGGAGGTGCCACCTGGTTGTACGGAGGCGAAACAAACGTAAATGGGATAAACGAACTTGACCTGCCAATGAAATTCTCAGATCCTTCCCACGGTTGGCTGCTCCACGAGACCTTCGTTGGCGCCGGGCACCATCGCTATCAATTCCTGCGCACAGATGACGGTGGGTTCTCCTATGAAAACTTGCATGAAACCCTGGATACCACTTCAACCTGCCATAGCACGGACTTTGTCTTCTCAGATCCGGCACACGGATGGCGAACGCTGCAATGTCCGTTCGAAGGTTCCGAAGGTAAGTTTTTAGCTGCAACCGAGGACGGTGGGAGAAGCTGGGAGCGAATAGTCTTGCCCGCTCCACAGGTTGATAAGGACCTATTTCAAACAGCAATGAACTGCTGGACCTCATCACCGACCATGCATTCACTGAACTCCGGCTCGATAATGTTGTCCTGTATCACCGAAGATGGAACACAAAACCAGCGGAATTTTATCTACATCACGGATGACGGCGGGAGGACCTGGGAGACACATGAAATTCCCGGGGGACAGATGCTCTTCCTTAACCCATCGCAAGGCTGGATACTCGGAAAAGATATTTATTGGTCTGATGATGGAGGGCGCGGCTGGACCAAGGTGAAGACCGTGAGCTGGGATGGACAATTCAGCTTTGTCAGCCCGAATGATGGCTGGGCAGTGGCGACGTCGGAGGACGAGACTGCGCTTGTGACAACATCGGATGGTGGGGAAACATGGCAGATCATAGAGCCATTAACAACCGTACCGAGCGCCAGCGGGACCAGCGTTGCAGGCTCAATGTGTGAGCTTACAGCCGTGGGATCCGTAACGGCTTTCAACCGTCCATCCTTTGCTGCAGAAGAGTTTGCCGATCTCCCTGGAAACATGCCATTACGGGTAGCTGGTCGGACTGACGACGGTTGGTGGGGGTTTGACCCCGCGTATGCACAGGCGGCCAATATCGGTGTTTTTCGTCTTCGCTGGGTGCCACCTGATAGTGACATTGAACTTGATGGCGATTGCGAGAGCGTCACCCTCGTCGAGGGTCCTAAGCCAGGTATCTGCTTCACGATGCCGATGTCCGAGACGCCGATCTACGCTCTTCCGGGGACTTCAGAAGATATCCTCATCGTCCTGAATGCAGGTGATTATGTCGAAGTTGAAGGCAGGTACGGGGAGGATTGGATGCGCGTTGATTTGAGTGAGGGTTCCATCGGTATGCCGACGAAGGGCTGGATGGAAGCATCTTCTGTGAATTTCAACTGCCCTGATACAAATCTCGGAGAGGTTACCCCGTGAGATCGGCTATAGTTCTTTAAGGTTTGAGCCCCGATCTCACCCTGAAAGCATTGGGCGTCAAGGGGTAATTTTCCATATCTTCACTGTCTCATCCGACGAACCAGTCGCCAGCATCGTCCCATCGGGCGAAAAATCAACAGCCGCGACAGGACCCGTATGGCCTGCCAGAGTCCGTATGAGGCGTGCATCTCGGAGCTGCCACACGTAGACAGCGAAATCCCTCCCGCCTCCCGCTACCAGGGACATGTTGGGAGAAACATCCACATCCTCAACCCAATCCACTGGTCCACGAAATGTCCGGATGAGGTCCCATTCAGGCACATTCCAGGCCCAGATTTCACCTTGCAAGCATTTTATCTGTGCATCGGACAAAGCACACATTCCGGAAGCGAGGAGGGAACCATCCGGCGAGAAGGCAACACTCGTCCCCTGACCATCCTGAAGTAGCGTTTCCACCAGGCGTCCGTCGCTGACCTGCCACACTTTCACCGAGCGATCCACTGCCCCGGTGGCAAGGAATTGACCCGTCGGCGAAAAATCCATGCTTGGAACACTATAGGGATGCGCCCAGAATCGACGGATGGGCGCACTATCTTGTTGAATCACGACGAAGCCTCCACCTGGCTCGGCTACACCAGATGCCAGGTAGCGACCGTCTGGTGAGATAGCCACACTGTTGACCTCCCCCGCATGTGGATAGCTTTGGAGAGGCGTGAGATCATCCGCCCCCCAGAGCCTCACAGTGCCATCGCCCATCGCCGTGACGATCGACTCGCCGTCGGGCGAATACGCAACGTCCCACGTAATGGTATGCAGCTCATCGCTGACCGCGATGAGGTCACCCGTATGGACATCCCAGAGGTGCAGCCGATGAATGTCTCGCGCTGAGCTTCCCCCTGTAGCAACAATCAACATGTCGCTGTCCGGGGAAAACTCGAGATCCCGGATGACGTTCCCATGACCTCGTAAAGTGAGGACATCCGTCATCATGTCCACGTTCTCTTCATGGATCACCGGGACCGGCGTAGCCGTGGGTGGGATGGGTGATTCGGTTGGGGGTGTGACAATGGTCGTGGTCGGTTCTACCAAGATCTGGTCCGGTGTGTTCCCCACATCGGGCGCGCGCTGGGTTCCAGGGACCGCACATGCGAGTGCGGCCATTGAGCTGGACAGAATGAATACGAATATTCCAAACTTTCGCTGGTGGTTCATTTACTCCTCCGGCCGACATTATAGGTCAAAGTAGCCTATCGAAATACTGACCTCTTGGTCATGATGGAATCTTATGCAACAATAGGATCAGGAGGCGGCATTGTGTGCGCGACGCAGAAGGAGGTACGATGGCGAAAAATATCACCGTTCGACTGGAACACAAGCCCGGTGCGCTCGCCGCTCTTGGCGAAACACTCGGCAGAGCCGGAGTTAACATCGAAGGCATCAGCGCGGTCAGCTGTGAGGGGATGGGTGTCATCAACATCCTTGTGGAAGAACCAGCACGCGCCAGAGATGCGCTTGTTGACTCGGATTTCGAAATATTAGATGAGCGTGATGTGCTCGTCGTCAGCATCGAGGATCGACCCGGGGAATTGGGCGGTATTGCCCGTCAACTGGCAAAAGCGAGCGTGAATATCAACTTGCTCTACCTGACGGCAGGCATGGATCTCGTCATCGGAGTTGACGACTTCGAGAAAGCGCGATGTGCGCTGAGCGGATCGTGATTCTGCAGCGTTCCGCTATTTCTGAGCCGTAACGTTTGAAG
>CBDVCG010000153.1:0-5467 GCA_965372425.1 uncultured Anaerolineales bacterium | reverse complement strand
AAACGGCGTTGTGATACACTACTTGGGTACTAAATCGGAGAGACGCTTGATGGAAATGGAACCCAAGCGAGTGGTATGCATAGAAGACGAACCAGAGATGATCGACCTTGTGCGGCTCATCCTTGGACGCAAGGGCTTCAATGTTATTGGAGCAAACGGCGGGGTTGAAGGCCTGGAAACGGTGAAACGCGAACAGCCCGATCTTGTCCTGCTCGATCTCATGATGCCCGATATGGATGGGTGGGAAGTCTATCAACAGATGAAAGCGGATGCCGCCCTCCGGGATATCCCGGTGGTGGTCGTGACCGCAAAAGCCCAATCGATAGACAAGGTGCTCGGTTTGCACATCGCCAAAGTCGATGACTATATTACGAAACCCTTTGGTCCACAGGAGCTGCTCGAGAGCGTCGAAAAAATACTTGGCACGCCGGCGTAGAAGTTAAAACGATAATGATGGAACGGGCGACAACCGTCGCCCGTTTTTTATGAGAACCAGCATGAAGAATTGGGTCAGCGTTATCAATGCGAGCACGGGTGGCGACACGCTTATTCGAGCTCGTTGGTGTGCATCTTATCTGTGTAGACTGCGGGGATTGACGTTTCGACGATCGCTGCCTGAGGGGGAAGGTTTGCTCCTGGTCGATCGAGCGGAGACCCGCAGGAACGCCGCCATCCACATGCTCGGTGTTTTTTTCCCTATTGGTGTTGCCTGGATCACACGAGATCAAGTAGTTGTCGATCTCACAGTAGCAAAACCCTGGCGGTTTTATGTGCCAAAAGGAAGGGCACAATATATCCTGGAGGGGCCACCAAACATACTAGAATCGATCACGATTGGAGATAGGTTGGAGTTCGTGGATGTGGAAACTGCCTAGTCGGGTACTGTTATTGGTCGTCATCTTCATGGTGTTGTTCTCAATCCCCGTCGCCGCACAGGGTGACGGCCCTGTCTATATCGTGCAGGCCGGGGATACGCTGACTGCGATTGCGACGAGATTTGGGACAAGCGTCGCCGAGATCATGGCGCTAAATGGGATCGCCGATGCTTCGCGCCTTTTTGTGGGGATGGAGCTCATCATCCCAGGTTTTGAGGGTTTGACAGGCGTGCTCACGACGCACGAGGTTGCTCTCGGTGAAAACCTGGAAAGCCTTGCGCATAAATTCAACCTTCCTCCTGAAGTCATCATCCGCCTCAACCGCATCGTCCATCCGGATAAGCTATACGTTGGTCAGGATATCGTCTTGATCGAAGGAGGGGGCGAGGGCGAAAATGGCTTCTCGTACCCTGAACTCTGGATGGCGTCCTCCGCAGAGGATGGACGCCTCTCCATCGCGCTGACTCATGACATCAACCCATGGTCGATCGAGTATACGAGCGGGAAGCCTTACAGAACGTGGAGTGTCGCCGGTTCTCCTTTCCAGAACATGGAAGGGGAGGTTGGGAGTGACCTGTTCCCCGGGATTATCGAGAAAATCGTGATCACGCCATCTATAATCGAACAGGGCAACACCGAAACCATCTATGTTAGAACCAAGAGAGCGGCAAATCTCGAAGGCAGGCTGGGGGAGTATGTGCTGGAGTTTTTTCCCAACAGCGAGATAGGCGGCTACAATGCCCTTCAAGGGATTCACGCGCTGGAAGAGCCGGGGCTGTACGACCTGGAGATTGTCGTCCGATCTCCGGATACCGACGCGATCGTGTCAACCTTTATTCATCCGGTCGAAGTTCTCGAGGGTGATTATGGCTTTCAGAGGATCGATGGTGTGCCGGCCGAGACGATCGACCCCGCGAACACAGAACCCGAACAGAACCTTGTGGAGGAGCTTCTCGCACCGGCCTCTGAAGATCGGTTATGGGAAGGCGCTTTTGATTATCCGTCCCAATACTATACAGAAAAATTCATCTCGACGTATGGGCTGCGGAGAAGTTATAACAACGGCAGCTACTTCTATTATCATACCGGTTTGGATTTCTACGGGATTGACATCCCGATTTATGCGCCTGCAGATGGGCGTGTGGTCTATACCGGATCGCTGACGGTCAGGGGGGATACGACCTACATCGATCACGGCTGGGGGGTATACTCCGGCTATTTCCACCAATCAGAAATCTACGTCGCCGAGGGTGAGATGGTAGAACGCGGGCAGGTGATCGGGAAGACCGGAGGAACTGGGCGGGCCACCGGCCCACATCTACATTGGGAGATATGGGTGGGGGGCGTCCCCGTTGATCCCCTCGATTGGGTTGAGATGGAATTCCCCGTAGTAGGCGCTGATTGAGCGGTACTCTTGGGACCGACTGTTGGAAACAGCCAAAATTTATATCGAAGTGCGGATTGAGGAACGGCGCATAATTATGAAAAAAAACCAGAATATCCTGGTGCTTGTTGCATGGAGAAAGGGCAAGGCGGGGGTATGGGGGTGGCACACCCAAAGGCTTTTTCCTTGGAAGATGCCCGCAGTATGCTACGCGGTTCTTCACTTCAAATTATTATTGGTGGGCGGCGCTAAAACCAAGTATTAAGCATCTTCCTCGAATTTTCCATCGTAGTAGTCCTTCAGCACTTGTCTGGCATTTGCTTCCTGGTCCTTTGGGGCAAGAAGATCGACTTCACCCATCTTGCCCACTCCGGCGCCGAGGCCAAGGGCGCTTGCAGCGGCTTCTTGACTCAACTTGATAGTGACACCTTGTGCTTCGAGTAGCCCTTTCATAATTTCGGCCTCAATCATTCCAGAGGTTGTTTCGACAACAACATAATCGATGCTCATAATCCCTCCACGCTATGTAGTATAATTGCGAAGCAATCCCCCGAGTAGGTCAACAACATATTCTATGGTATCGATTCCCAGCATCTCACTCGACATTTATTGGACCAGCTTCGACGCTGGTGATGATGACCTTGATTATATTATCAACCTCCTTCTAGAACGTGAAATCCCCCTGACGACTGATGAGATGGCACACGCCATTGTCAAGCACCGACTGGAGCGTCTCGAGCAGGAAGCGGAAGAAACAGAGGCGCCAGAAACTACAATTTATCTTCCAGGTGGGACATATAAGAACAAACAGGTCCTCAGTTTCCCCGTTCTTGGAAATAAAGTGGGCGTGGTTGTGGGTGTCCGCCCCGGAGAAAATCCGGATCTGGGCGAGTTTGATGTGATCAAAGTTGAATTCGAAGGCGAGGGGAACCCGCGCGAATTCGCAGCAAATCTCGAGGATCATATTCTCAACAAGCCCCCAGAGCCTGAATCTGAAGCAGAAGATGTTGATTCCGCAGATGGGGTGATCGCAAGGTACGGCCCTGTGATCGAGGAGCGATTAGAAAACCGTCTGGAGGAGGCGGATGACATTATCCGCATCGCAGGTAAATGGTTCCCTCGTGCACTTGTGGCTGAAATCACGGAAGGTCATCTAAATCTTGCCGAGGCGGTTCTCGATGTGGCAGAAGGAGGACCTCTGCCGACCTCGGAATTGCTCGAACATGTGGAGCTGCCTTCCGACCTTTCTTCGCAGCTAGCAGAATTTTCGATGGATTACGCGATGCAGGAGGATGAACGCTTCGACGAGGTTGGACCTGCCGGGGAAGTCCTCTGGTATTTGAAGCGCCTCGAACCCCCAGAGGTGTTGTATACGCCTCCACGCCTTGAAAGTAGTAAAGTCATGATCGAGCGTAGTCTGCTCACGGATGATCTGCTATCTCTCGAGGACGACCTGCATGACGAGCTGAATCCCCAACCTGCGTCAGTTGAGCCTGTCCAGGAACTTACGTTTCCACTTTTATTTCCGCATTGGCGCGTGGGTGCGCTTCCCCTCTCACCGAGATTGCGCACCATGTTCCCGACTGCATACGAAGCGCCCCGGATACGCGTAATCTTTGTGGATGCGCACAGCGGCGATAAATTCCCGGGATGGGTCGTCAGGAACCAGGGGTACGTATTTGGATTAGAGGATTGGATCAAGCGATATGACGTACCTGCCGGCGGAATAGTCATTGTAAAGAGTGGCGAGAAGGCGGGGGAGGTTGTGGTTGAGACGATCGACCGGCGCATGCGAAACGATTGGATACGTACGATTACGATCGATGAGCAGGACCGGATTGGGTTCACTATGCTTAAGCAGCCCGTGGGGACAGAATATGATGACCTCATGGTTATCGGCTTGATCGACCCTCAGGTTCTAGATGAAGCCTGGCTGCAAGGTAGGCAGCGTAAAATGCCGGTGGACCGCATTGTTGCCCATGTATTTCGAGAGTTGGCGAAACTTACACCGCAAAGCGCCGTGCATGCCCGTACGTTGTATGCGGCTGTAAATGTGATCCAACGTCACCCGCCTGCGGTCATATTCCATGAGTTGGTTTCTCGTCCTTATTACGTCCACGTGGGTGATCTCTATTGGCGCTTTGAGTCCAGCGCATGGGAATCATCATGACGGAAACCGAAGATTCTGCTCCCAAGATACGCATTCGCCCGACGATCGAGACGAGGTATCATATCGACTACGATTGGTGGGAGAGGGCAGACAGAGATCTCGATGTATATTTACGAAGTCATCTTTGCGCTGAGCATCAGGAAGCCTTTGCACAAATCGATGCCAGCTCCATGGTTGATTCGGTCCATCCGGAGACGGCGGAGGTCGCTCGAGTTGTCGGTATCCAGCACACGCTCATCTCGCATTGTGCGCTCCAGCCGGATTACCTCACACCCCAGACCACGTTGGTTAACGCGGTATTCAGGATCTTCCTGGCGAGCGGGAACACACCGCTTACACCCGTCGAATTAGGGGAGCGGCTGGATCGTCCGGCGAAGATGATTCTGCGTACACTTTCTGGGAGTCGTGTGTATAAGGGCATCCGCCCTTTTATTGATGATTGATAAGAAGCCCACTTTAAACTAAAATTGCATCAAGCCCCTGTAGCTCAATGGATAGAGCACCGGACTTCTAATCCGGCGGTTCCGCGTTCGAGTCGCGGCAGGGGCGCCTTCATTTAAGCAAAATCCCCCTTACAAACACCCGATTTTCACTTTTTTCGAGCCTAATTATTGGGCAGGTTTGCATTTTCTGGTGCAGATTGGTGCAGATTGGTGCAGTTTATCAGTGAAATCTTCATCCCTTGGAAGCTTTACTTTGATCGGAGTGACAAGTTCATCCATGATTTTGGCCGCTTCGCCTTGCATCTCATGATATAGATGGCCATAAAGGTCCAGCGTAATACTTGGTTTGGCGTGCCCAAGGATTCGTGAGACTATGATCGGAGGGACACCATTGTTGAGCATCAATGATGCAGCAGTGTGCCGTAAATCATGGAACCGTATCTTTGGTAGACCAGCCTCTTCCAAAATCCGATTGAAGTCACGCCGTAAATTACTGGGATCCAATGGGTTACCGATAGAGTTTGGGAAAATTAGATCGTGTCTCTGCCATCTTTCACCCGCGGCCTCGATTCTGATCGTTTGCTGCTCTTTATGG
>CBDVCG010000152.1:0-5518 GCA_965372425.1 uncultured Anaerolineales bacterium | reverse complement strand
TGAAGTCGGTAGTAAGCAAGTTTTACAGGTTGAACCGATCCACGTATCACAACTTCATCGTTGACGAAATCAAAAGATGATGGCGCACTGATAGAGACACCATTTGAGGTCATATCCCGGGATTGAAGCGTATCGTACTCGGTCGGTGGACTCTCAAACCCCAAAAGATCCGCCCATGCTGCTGCTTCCGCCGGAGGAACAAGATACACGCGTTCTTCGATCAACTCTGCTGGAGTCCCCAACGTAGCTAATTTCCCTGTTTCCTTATTTATTTCGAACGGTTGATAGAGATGATCAGCATGCGTGGGTTCTGTCCCGTGGATAAAGATCTCCTGCACAATGGATGGACAGTAGGTTGTCGGAAGGAGACCCGAAGGATCACACACCTCCATACGGCTGATACCTGCCGGCATCTCCCAGCTTTCCGAAGGTATATCCTTGGTGACATACTGAATCAGCGCATGCCAGATTGGTGCGGTGCCATTAAGTACGGTCACACCCTTTACAGCACCACCATCGGTATTTCCAGCCCAGACCCCAACAATGTGCGAAGGTGTAAATCCGATCGTCCAGAAATCGGGCCCATCGGCAGCCGCTGTCGAAAAAACCGCCCCTGGGCGCCCAATTTCAAGAGGATTGGATTGACCCAGAGTTTGCCAACGAGCAGCTTCATCGCTCAAGACATCAACGAGCAAATAGGCCAATTGTGCACTTAGCACGGCTCGAGTTTGAGGTTCAAATCGATAAACGAGGTTACCTTGAGAATCCTCCACTTCCGAAATCACGCTCGGTTTTAACCCACGTCCATCTGAAAGCCCTGAATAATTAGTCTGATCGAGACCTATGAGGATGCCCATATTTGCGATCGTGGAATAAGAATATGATAGATCCAACAGGGAGATGCGAATACCGTTATCTTCTATCCCCCATTCTCCTGGGTCTTCCACCTCCACCCCGAGTACAATTCCGAGTGAACCTATCGTGTTTAGGACTCTTTCAGTTCCCACCAGCCGCAGGGTTCTGTCCGCAGCGAAGGAGAATAAATTCGCTAGCGCAGTCCGCATCCGAACCGGCCCACGGATGTTCAGCGCGTCACCCTGAGTATTTTCTTGAGTGGGATCAGAATCCGGGATGTCCAGCACCATAGTCCCGGGCGAGTAACCCTGGGTGAAGGCAGTGAGATAGATCGTTGGAATAATTGCGGATCCAATCTCATGGGGCTTTTCCACGGCTCCCACAAAACTTATAACTTCCCCGGTCGAGGCATCAAGGACAATACTGCTGAAATCCTCAATTTGATGATCTGCCTCAGCATCACCCGGGCGCAATGGCGGCAGCAGTCCACTGGCGACACATGGAGAACCATCTGCGGAGGGTTCGACCGATGCCACCGCCGCGCCGCTGAGCCGAGCTTTATGAGTACGCAGGGCACAATCGGCTTGCAGTTGTATGTCATAATCCAGGGATGATGTAACTCTCAATCCGGAACGACCGATGGCACGTACGCCAAGTAATGCCTCGAGTTCAGCTCGGAGAAATGAATCTAAGGTATCGTAGTCGGAATCCCCTTCAATTTTTGGATAATTCAATATTATCTTTTCAGAGAACGCTGCGTCGGCTTGCTCTCCATCAATCATGCCCAGATCCACCATGGCCATGAGGACGTCGACTTGATGTTCTATGGAGGCTTCCGGTGAACTAAATGGCGTAACGGCAGGATTCAGGGGAATTGGCGCCAAGAGGGCAGATTCTGCGAGGGTTAATTCAGATGCATGTTTTCCAAAATACACCAGAGCCGCCGCATCGATCCCGAAGGCAAGCTCCCCATAGTTTGCGCTATTCAGGTACCACTCAAGAATTTTCTCCTTTGGATACCTGTTTGTTAGATCCTCTGACAAAAATGCGGTCTGTACGGATGTTCTCAGGCGACTATCCGGAGAGGGATGTAGGGCAAGGAGCTGCGCTTCAACGAGCCTTTGGGTAATTGCATTGTTCTTGCGAGGTGTTCCTTCAGGATCTGATCCTGCAAACAATGCCCCCCACAATTCCTCCCCCACATATCCCTGATTCGTCCAAAACGATTCATCATGGCTGGCAATCGTAGCCTGAATCACATGTGGTGAAAGCGTAAGGGGTCCAGCAGGGTCAAGGTAGTGCCAGCGTCTCAGTTCAGCTGCAGGATTCGAAAGTTCTGCTATTAACTCAGACCCCGTCCGATCAAATACTTGCACCGGTACAAAGGCTTCCCGACCGATGGAGCCAAAGATTCTGCTCATGTCGGCATCTACGGGGAGAGCGGATACATACTCGGAATAAATCGCCGATGTGACCAGACCCAAAACACCTGCTAGCAGTGTGATGAGAATCGCCCCGCCAATCAGGAGAATTCTCCCAGGAGTTTGCTCGGATCGACTTCTCCCACCCCTGCGCCTGCGCCTGATGATCTGCACCATTGATGGCATACCTAGATTTTACCTGCTGAACCCCCCTTCAGGCTATAATGTGTGCAAGAGCTATGCCTCCACCACTAGGTTGTGTGATCCTGAGAGTCAACCGAATATTCTCACGTGAGTTGCCCCTCAGAATTGAGACTTCGTGCATTTTTTGTCTCTAACCTACGAAATCCCCTTAAGGAACCTTTAGGCTATGGATAACCGCACTATCCATCAGGATTATCATATCCATACCAATTTTTCCTGCGACTGTAAAGTCTCCATGATCGAGATGTGTCGAGCTGCACTCGAACGCGGAATCCCACAGATCGGTTTCACCGAGCACTTCGCTCTGTTCCCTCACGATCCCTGCTATGCATTCTTCCAGGCCGATACATGGTGGGAGGAGCTCAACCGATGTCGGGATGCGCATAAAGGCTCCTTGACTATACGCGCAGGTATTGAACTTGGGGAACCGCATGTCTTCCCTCGAGAGATCCAAGACTTCCTCGATAGCTTTCCCTGGGACTATGCGCTTGGATCTCTCCACTGGGTTGATGGTCATAATGTGTTTGATGATGCCTATTTCGAGCACTTGGGTGATGATGCCTATGTCCGCTACTTCAGGGAGCTCGTCGAACTCGCTGAAGAAGGGTTTTTTGATATTCTGGCACACCTGGACGTGGTCAAACGCCGGGGGATTGAATTTCTTGGTGCTTATGATGCCCATCGATATGAGACTGAAATTCGCAATGTTCTGCGCATCTGCGCTGACCGAGACCTGGCTATTGAAATAAATACAAGCACACTTCGACGTTCCATTGGAGAGACAAGTCCTTCACTTGAAATTCTCGGTTGGTTTCTGGAAGAAGGTGGACGCTGGGTTACTTTTGGATCGGATTCTCACCACCCCGAGCATGTGGGAGATGGAATCGTTGATGCCTTCGCTTCGAGTCAGAAGCTGGGTCTAGACCATCAAACCTACTTTCGATTACGAAAACCAAGCACTTCACCGGGATAAGACTCTTACAGGCTGTTTTATCTATGAGAAATAATATATGTGAAGTCCACGTACTAGAAACTATCTCTTTCGAGGAAGCATGGATCCTACAGGAAAAAATCGGAGCCGAGGTCGCTGCCGGGGAGCGATCACCCACACTCCTCATCCTCGAGCATCCTCATACTTATACATTTGGAAGGCGCGGTGATCCGACCAATTTGCTTTTTTCGGAACGTGAACTACGAGAGAGGGGGATCGTTGTGCACTGGGTTGATCGCGGCGGAGATATTACCTATCACGGCCCCGGTCAATTGGTAGGCTATCCGCTCATCCCACTCGAGAACATCACATGGGATGGACGTGTTCCACGAGTGGAATATGTGGGCTATATCAGAAAACTTGAAACAGTCCTCGTTCGATCTTTGACACAATTCGGGATCGAAAGTGGTCAAATCGAAGGCCTTACCGGAGTGTGGATCCAACCAGGTTTCGCTGCGCGGTCTTCCGACTCACCACAACCTTCACCTTCGAAGATAGCCTCCATCGGGGTGAAAGTTGATTCTCATGGCATAACCAGGCACGGGTTCGCGTTGAACGTCGATCCAGATATGTCGTTCTGGGAGGGCATCATCGCCTGCGGCCTGACAGATCACCCTCAAATATCGATCGCAGATCTACTCAACCCCCCACCCGAAATGGACACCGTACAGCAGACAATCTGGGAACAGTTCCTGGATGTGTTCGGCTACAAAGTTGCAACCATCGAGGAAAGTGACGGCATCCTTCCTGCAACTTAAGTGAAATATCACATCTGAGGGGAGCAAATCGTGAAGTCTATTCTTTCCATTGACGGGGGAGGAATTCGGGGCATCATCCCCCTCGCTTGTCTTGTTCGTCTCGAATCTCGTTTAGGGAAATCCTCACACGAGATCTTCGATATGGTTGCGGGAACATCCACAGGAGCCATCATTGCGGGCGGAATAACCCTGGGTATCGGCGCAAGAGGTCTGCTTGCACTCTATAAAGACATGGCCCGCAAGGCATTCACACGCTTGCCCCTCTGGAAAGTGATTCTAAACGGCGGCAATCATCGGTATAGCAACACGTTCATCTCGGAGATACTCAACGATCTTGGCGCTGATCGGGAGCTTAATGGTCTCCCCATCGATCTGCTCATAACAGCGAAGAATACTGGGACAAGCAGAACCGACTTCTTCGTCCGTGATGCACCCGGAAATGCCTGTTTATGGGGAACGATGAGCTTGAAGGACGCTATCCTGGCAAGCATTGCAGCACCCACGTACCTACCCGCGCATAGCGCTGAAGTGAAGGGCGTACGCCACACATGGGTCGATGGTGGAGTCGGCGTCGCCGGGAATCCCTCCTACCATACTGCCGTAGAAGCAATACACTATTCATCGGGAAGATATCCCATTGGCGAAACTCGCATGCTGTCGTTCGGGACAGGCAGAAGCCCCCACAGTATCCAGGCAGAAAGCGCAAACATCTTTCAATGGGGCAGCTGGGTGTTGTCTGAATTGCTTGAAGACGCCTCGGATTGGCAACAATACGTCACCCGCACAGAATATGACATGACGGGCAGAATTGACTTACGCCGTTATCAACTGGACCTCGCCCCTGATGTGATGAAGAACTTGGGCGTGAGCGTCCCCGATGATGTCGATGTAACCAATATCGGGCTCGACGCGATTTGGGCCGTCGACTTACTTGAGAGTATTGGACATGCATTTGCTGACAGGATCGACTTTGATCATCCTGATGGATTTGAGCTGAAATCTACCGCAAGCACATAAGTCTCCCGCGTTATCCCGGAACCTCCCCCGCACTCGTTCCTAAAATTAAAATTCCGATACAAAGGCCGGCACCTTTGCGCCTTGTTTTCGTCGGTAGAACCAAGCCAACTTCACGTACCTTCACAGCTCTTCAACTTGCACGTGGTGGATCTGGAGATCTATGTTTCCGAATGTAATCCGTGGACTACGGTGGATCGATCATTCGTGGTTGACGCGCAGGTTTTCGACAGATGAGCCTTCTGCTGTCCCAGAACATTAGTACTCTCGGGCCA
>CBDVCG010000151.1:0-5572 GCA_965372425.1 uncultured Anaerolineales bacterium | reverse complement strand
AGTTCAAGTACAAGATTCGCTCGCTGGTCAGGTAGTAGAGACAGGGAAAGTGGTCCTCCTCGATGCGCGCTCGCCGAAAAAGATAAAAACAGCATACCTGGTTCAGTCTCTGATCTATGTGCCATTGCAAGTGCGGGGAAGAACGATTGGTGTGTTTGGTGTCGACAATCGCAAGGCGGGTTTGGAACTGGACGAACACGACGTCAAAGTGATGATGGCGATGGCGGATTATGCCGCAATCGCTATCGAGAATGCCCAACTTCTCAATCGATCGGAAGCAGAGCGCAGAAAACTGGAGACTATTCTTCTACAAACAGAAAACGCGGTCATTGTCGTGGACCCTGATCATCGCATCCTGGTGATCAATAAAGCTGCACAGGAAGCTTTTAACGTTCAAGGTGATTTTATTGGACGATCAGTTGTCGAGGCTATCGATGACCCCAAACTGCTTTCCTTAATACGAGAACCCGGCATTTCTGTGAGACGGGAAGAAATCGAAGTTTCTGATGGGCGCATTTTCAATGCCGTTAAAACTCCCATTCGAGGCGTTGGTCAGGCGGTTGTGATGCATGATATTTCGCATCTAAAGGAGTTGGACAGGATCAAATCCGAATTTGTAACCACGGTGTCGCACGATCTGCGCTCTCCACTTACCGCAATCCTGGGATATGTCGAGCTCATTGAACGCGCTGGACCTACGACGTCCCAGCAGGATGAGTTTATAAATCGCGTCAAGTTAAGTGTAGAGCAAATCACAAATTTGGTCTCGGATCTATTGGATCTCGGAAGGATTGAAGCCGGCCTAGATTCGACGCATGAGGAAACCCCGATTTCGGTGCTTGCCCGTTATGCCGTGGAGAGCATGCGTGTGTCCGCAGAAGCTAAAGGTCTGTCCATAGAGCTGGAGGTAGAAGATGATCTGCCCATGGTCAACGGGGATCCAATTCGATTGCGGCAGATGATCGGAAATTTGCTTGAGAACGCGGTGAAATACACGCCCAGCGGTGGACAAGTATCTTTGGAAGCGAACTCAGAGGACAGTCAAATTATACTGCGTGTGCTCGACGATGGACCTGGAATTCCTCCATCCGATCAACCCTACCTCTTCGATAAGTTTTATCGTGCATCGAACATCCCCGCGGATGTACCAGGAACCGGATTAGGACTCTCCATTGTGAAATCAATCGTCGATCATCATAATGGGCGTATATGGGTGGATTCTCAAATGGGGAAAGGGACGGTGTTCACGGTAGTTTTGCCTGCGCTGCAAACATGAGGTCACTCGGGCGAAGATAGATCAAGCGTGCGGACCCACCTCGTCCGCACTTTTGGGTTAAATGGCGCCTCCGCCGGGGCGGTGAGGGGGGAAAACCCGGCGGAGGCCTTCGCCAAAGGAGGAGACAGCGATGAGCGCAGGTATTACCTGTCTCAGGTCTCCGAGCGATATAATACCTGCTTCAAACATCTGCGAACATTGCCGAAGGTCATCGCGGCTGGGTGACATTAATCCCAGCAGAAGGAGGGATGACTCTGCATAGGTATAGAATAAGATGGGTAAGACCATTCCACGGTGCCGCTTCCATCGGGCGTGGTCGTGGTTGGGCACGCAATAAGAATCCTGCTGTCACTTGAGCAGGTAGAGGACGAGTAGGGGAATGAGCGATCAGGATCTACGTCGCAGGTTGAGCAAAATGGGGGTGAAGAAGCCCCGCACAAAGTCAGATCAAGCAGCTTCTGATCCGATTCGGCATTCGTTTAATGGACATGAAATCGATACACCCAACGGCCCGGCGCTTGTTATTGAAAAAACGTTCCCGTTGCAGCATGTGCATGGAAAGAGTCGAATATTGAGTTTACAGAACATGGATGCCGAACTTGCAGCGGACGTGGCTCGAGATCCTGGTTTGAGAGAGGCTATGCTCGCTGATTTGCGCTTCCTCGACACCGAAACAACCGGACTGGTGGGCGGGGCAGGCACCGTAGCATTTCTGGTCGGGATAGGCCGCTTCATAGATGATGGCTTCAGGATCCGTCAGTATTTCCTGCGTGATCCTTCAGAAGAACGGGCCATGCTGAGAGCTTTGGAGGAAGAGCTTGACTCAGGTACAGGGTTTGTAACCTACAACGGCAGGTCCTTTGATCTGCCACTCCTCGAGATGCGCTATGTCTTGAGCCTGCGCAAGAGATGGGCGTTAACTACGTGGCCGCAGTTCGATCTTCTCCACCCTGCTCGAAGGCTCTGGAAGAGAAGTTTGCCGGATTGTTCCCTGGGCACGATTGAGCGCGAAATCCTTGGGGTTGTTCGGAGCGAGAAAGATGTACCCGGAGAACAGATACCGGGCATGTATGTTGATTACCTGAGAACGGGTGACCCAAGTGCGATGGAGCGTGTGATCTATCACAATGAAATCGATATCCTCAGTTTAGTGAACCTATGTGCGGAGATTCTAAACAAGCATCTTGGAGAAAAGGACGCTAGCGTGACGCCTGCTGAGGCTCTCGGAATAGCCCGTTGGCATGAGAAAGAGGGGCGGGCGGGCTCTGCGGAAGAACATTATCTTCTGGCAATGACCAGTATTGATGAAAATATTCGAGTTGAGGCGCTCCGTCACTACACAATTTATCTTAAGCGAGCGAATAAGCGCGATCAAGCCCTCGAAAGATGGGCGGCGTGGCACGAATTATCACCTGAAGATCCCCGACCTTGCATCGAGTTGGCGAAATTCTACGAGTGGCATCAGCGGGACCTGGAACAGGCGAAGAGCTGGGCTCAAGAATCTATGGTGTGTCTATCTCACCAACCTAAAGATTGGCGGCGTGAAATACTATGGGGCGAAATCGAGCACCGCCTGCGTCGTCTGGAGCGCAAAATCATCTCCAAATAAATGGACGTATGATGCACCTTATTTATGTGGGGGAATGCGGTCCTATCCCGCCCGTGCAAGAAGAAATATCCCTATCCACAGATATAACCTTACGAGCCAGCTACCAGCGCCAGGATCAAGCATCATCGTTTGATGTGGACGCGGTGGATTACACGCACACAGGATGATCTAGAGCTGGAACTCTTCACTTAATTATTCTGGTTCTCCTCCAATTTGGGTGGGTGACGGAGAAGATTTACAAAGATGCGTTTCTGGATTCGGCGAAAAAGTGACGCGCGTTAATTTTGCCCCTCATCCAGCTCGTGCCGGACAGTTTGATAGAGGTGTTCGGCTTTTAATTCGTGCAGGGTCAGACAGGAGCCATCAAGTCGATCTGCAAGTGATTGTGCGAGGCCTTGATCAAACGCGGCATGTTCCATATTAATGACAACCGACCGGATCTTGGACTCCCGAATCCGATCGGCGATTCGCCCAGCTTCTTCCTGGGGCGGGAGATCACCCATAGACACGTTACCAGCGCCATCCGTGAGCAGGATCATGAGGGGGAGGACATCCGGGTGGATTACCTTTTCCTTCCTGAATATCTCTGCCGCCAGACTCAATCCTGCCGAGAGGGGCGTTTTCCCTCCGACGGGGATGTCTGCCAGTGCTCGCCTGGCAAGCTGGATGGAATTAGTTGGGGGTAAGACTGTGATGGCACGATCTTTTTGGAAGACGATCATTCCCACCCGGTCACGCCGCTGATATGCATCTGAGAGCAAGGAGACGATCGCTCCCTTTGTGGCAGACATCCGTTCTGCAACCGCCATCGACCAGGACGCATCCACGACAAAAAGAATTAGGTTCGCGGCCTTTCGGACGCGGATTTTTTGGTGAAGATCCGAGGGCTGGATGGCAAAAGAAACATGCTTACGTTGCTCTTTACGATGTATTTGGTGCGGTGCGGCGGCTCGGAAGGTAGCGTCGAAGGCAATATCCGAGGTCTTCTCACGTGCAGGACGAGCCTGGATGTATCTCCCCCGCTTGCGTTTTGTACGTGTGTGTGTGCGCCTGCCGCTGCTGCGACGTGTAAGACGATCTAAATCGGCTTCGAGTGTGCGGGGGATGAAACCATCCCCGACTTTTACTTTATCCCCACCCTCCCACCAGTGGGCATGCAGAGTGTCTGGGGGTGATTGGCGAGCAGGTTCGGATCGGGAGAGGTCTTCGAGGTTGGCGGCGTCCTCATCCGCTAATGTGGGTCGACGGCTTTTTTTTTAGGTTCTTGCTGATCATCTCCTGGAACGAGATCGGATTCTTCCCCACCCACTTCAGACTGAACCTGTTCGATGCGCGACTGAAGGTCGTCGATATTGACTTCGGTTTGCTGAAACGGGCCACGTCGAAGGCGATGAGGAAGTGCAAGTTCGGCTGCAAGAGCGATATCGAGGTCGGAGATTTTATCTCGACCTTCGAAGGCGGCATGTGCGCGGGCTGATTTGAGGATGACCAGATCTGCGCGGTGCCCGTCGACATGAAGGGAAGATGTAAGCGCTGCAATCGACAGGAGATCACGCTTGGTATAGGCCACATGCGCGAGAAGTTCCCGTGCGGCTTCGATCTCCTTCGATAGACTTTTTTCGCTCTTTTGCCACTTCTCTCCGAACTTTTCAGGATCCTCTTCATAACTCAAGTTTCGTTCCATGATGGCCACTCGATCACCGGGGTCCTGTAAGCCGCGGATCTCAACAGATAGAGCGAATCGATCGAGGAGCTGTGGGCGCAGATCGCCTTCCTCCGGATTCATTGTCCCTACCAGGATATATCGGGATGGGTGGCTAAAGGAGATACCTTCGCGTTCAACGATGTTCATCCCCAGGGCGGCAGAGTCGAGCAGCAAATCGACGACGTGATCGTCGAGCAAATTCACTTCGTCGATGTAGAGCAGACCGCGATTCGCGGATGCCAACACGCCGGGTTCGAAATGACGTTCACCCTCTTTGATGGCTCGTTCGATGTCGAGCGTGCCGACAACCCTATCCTCCGTGGCTGAAATGGGGAGATCTACAAAAGAGGTCTTTCGATTTTCTTTGGGAAGTTTTTCGCCGTTGGCGAACCGCTCCTTGCATTCCGTACACCATGTGGTCGAGCGAGATGGGTCGCAGCCGAATCGACAGTCGGCCACAACCTGAACATCGGGGAGTAGGGCTGCCAGTGCGCGGGCTGCAGTTGACTTCGCGGTACCACGCTCCCCGCGGATGAGCACACCACCGATGCGAGGATTCACGGCGTTTAAAATGAGCGCACGGCGCATACGTTCCTGTCCCACGATCGCTGTGAAAGGATATACAGTCGCCATTAACATCTCCGCGCGGATTATACCCCATCCGCACAGGCTATACCTTTGAAGGATTACACTACCGTTTACAATACCAGGGTATGCTTTTATAATGCCCTCATCTTAGTTTCCGTGGAGACCTATAGTTTATGGATCAATTCGAAGACGCCATTGGCGAGGAGATGCTTCCAACGGGAGAATCTGATGCTCAGGAAGAGCACCCGATGGACGCTCTGCTTGAAGCAGAGGCATATGAGATAAAAGCCCCCAGGAGGGGGGAAATCAGAAAAGGGACGATCGCCAGGGTTTCCGAGACTGACATTCTGGTGGATATTGGCGCGAAATCTGAGGGCGTAATCCCCACTAGAGA
>CBDVCG010000150.1:0-5578 GCA_965372425.1 uncultured Anaerolineales bacterium | reverse complement strand
ATCCAGTAACCGGTGGCTTCGCTGATGGTTGCCTTGCCCCTCAACCACACGCCGAGGGTGACCGCCGGGTTGTAATGGCCGCCAGAAATATGACCTCCGGCGAAGATCATGACTGCCAGCACTGTGCCGATGGCAATGGGTGCGAATGCGCCTGCGCCTGGGTCGATGACTGTCAAGCCGACAGTGAACACAAGAAAGAATGTGCCGATGAATTCAACAACAAGTTTGCGTATGTTCATGATCTGATTTCTCCTACCTCTCCGTATTTCGTTTTTCGCGCGGGACCAAACCGGCGCGCCCTTAATATCGATGGAATGATAGCAGATGATTTCGCGAGCGTAGAAAGGAGCGACCCACTCTGTCAACCACTCTTCCCATAATGCCGCAGCTTACCTCTTTTCCTAACCCGTAAATATGCACTTATGAGTTTGTGCGGTTTTGATCAGAGAAACTAGACGTACAATACAAAGGTAGCTCAGAAATATATCAATCGCAAGGAGATAGCCTGGCCTTGTTATAATTAATAGAGATGCTCAAAATACCTCCGATGCTGTTCAAAATAACTCACCGCAGTTTCAGCATTCTTTTACCCGCAGTCCTGCTAGTTTCCTGCTCCGGTTGGATAGAGTTAGGAACAGTTTCAAATGGACTCTCAACTCCAGCTCCTGCTGAGACGGTGGCGCTCCCACCTGAAAATACATCCACCCCGCAGCCTACAATCACACCCACCTCCTCCCCAACGCAAGTATTTAAGACCTATGAGCAGTCTCAGGCGATGCTGCCTCAATTTTCTCAGGATGTCGACGCATTTCCACAGGTGACACGTTACCTGATCGACGTTCAGATAGATTTTGCCGAGGATTCACCTGACGCAAGTATCCAGGGCGAGGCGCGCATTCACTATACCAACACGACGGACGAGGATTTGAGGGATCTCGTAGTAATGTTGTGGCCCAACCAGGACCAATATGCATCCGCGATGACTGCGGGCCCTGTCTGGGTCGATGGTGTACAACTGGACCCCACCGAAGAACTTGGTGGGGTTGCGCTCCGGATCGAACTGCCGGATGCGATCGAACCCAGAGACTCGGTCGAAATTCGTGTTCCGTTCCGCATCGAAGTGGAGCCGTTCAATGCGCACTCACCCCGCAGGTTTGGGACTACCCAGGGTGTCCTCATTGCACCGACATTCTATCCATTAATTCCTCGCCTAATCGAGGGTGAGTGGGAAGTGGTCTCGCCGCCGCCGGGGGGCGATACCACAAATTCAGAAGTTGCGTTCTACCAACTTCATTTTACTTATCCGTCGGATCTCGCGCTCGCAGCCTCCGGTGTCCAAGTTGATGGGCGCGTGCACGGAGGAAACACAGAAGCGACCTACGTGACAGGTCCGATGCGAGATGTCGCATTTGCACTGGGGCCATTTAAGGAATTCTCGCGTGATGTTCAAGGTGTGGAAGTAAACACCTGGCTCCTTGAAGAGCATGTCCCGGATGAAACCGTTGTCGCGGATGCCGCCGGCACCACACTTGCATTGTTGAATGAATTGGTGGGACCCTACCCCTATAAGGAATTGGATGTGGTCGATGCCCCCGGAGCATTTGGGGGGATTGAGTATCCGGGACTGGTCTACATCGGGACGGTAGGAACGCCCTGGATGATTGAACCTACAGTGCATGAGGTTGCCCATCAATGGTTTTATGGGCTTATCGGAGGTGATCAGATCCAGGAACCGTGGTTGGATGAAGCATTGGCAACCTATGCGGAGGCGCTCTATTATGAACGCGAATTCGGATACGGTCGCTCGACGGGATTCCTGAGCCAGCTGCGGGCAGCGGTGAGAGATGGCGCTCATCCAACCTGGCCGATTGGACTTGGCGTGGGTGAGTTTGAGTCAAGCAAAGATTACGGCGACATCGTCTACCTTAAGGGCGCCTTGTTCGTCGATGCCCTCAGAAGACATCTCGGTGATGATGTGTTCTTTATATTCATGCAAGACTACTACAATGAATTTCGATATGATGTGGCCACCACGATGGATTTCCAGGCTTCGGCAGAGGTGGCTTGTGATTGTGACCTGGATGCACTTTTTAACCTCTGGGTCCACGAAGGTGGGGAGATCGCCGATCTCTCACGATAAATTCGGAGGGCTTATTGCGCTCCAGAAAATCCGCTGCTTGACCCTGTTTTACCTTGGGAATACAATCCGATTGTCAGACATATCACATGAGCTGAGCCCGCCTCTGGGCTCATGATAAGGGAGCCAACCACAATGTCCGACTTCCTCTTCCGAGGGAACCTCGAAGATCTTGATCCCGATATTCACGAACTCACACAAATCGAAGCCGAACGACAATTTCGCAAGTTAATTCTTATCCCATCAGAGAGCGCTGCGCCTCTGGCTGTGCGTGAAGCGCTCTCGTCCGCTTTTCAGAATGTCTACGCGGAGGGCTACCCGCCGGTGGCGATGAGAACGATGCAGGAGGAGGACATCCTCGATTATGCTGCGAGGCTGGCGGAGTATCGCCGTTATTCGGATCCACGCTACTACAAGGGGGTGGAGTATGCCAATGAGATCGAGGCGTTGGCTCGCCGCAGATGCGCGCAGGCTTTCGCAACGGAAGATGTATCTCCGGATGACATCTATGTGAATGTTCAGCCGCTGTCGGGTGCTCCGGCAAACAATGCGGTCTATCATGCCCTCGTGACTCCTGGAGACACGGTCATGGGCATGGATCTGCTCCACGGCGGTCATCTATCGCACGGTTCCCCCGTAAATCGGTCCGGGAAGCTGTACAACATTGTGCACTATCGCGTCGATGAAAAGACGGAACGTATCGATTACGAACAGGTTCGAGCCCTGGCTGAAGCGCATCAACCGAAGATGATCATCGCAGGCTACTCCTCCTATCCCTGGTCTGTTGATTGGGGGAAATTCAGCGAAATTGCCGATTCGGTCGGCGCTTATTTGATGGCGGACATCGCCCATGTCGCCGGGCTTGTCGCCGCAGGTGTATACCCTACGCCGATCGGGTTTGCCGATGTGATCACATTTACGACACACAAATCTCTTTGCGGACCGCGCGGCGCGGCTATCCTCACCACTTCCCCTCGTTTAGCCAGGCTGCTCGATCGAGCCGTCTTCCCGGGAGAACAAGGCGGACCGCACATTAATACGATGGCCGGGCAGGCGATCGCCTTCAAGCTGGCGATGACGGATCAATTCAAGGCGCTTCAGCGGCAAATTTTGGATAACTGTGTCGCCTTCACGAAGGCGCTCGAGGAGGCTGATTTTAGAATTCCTTTTGGCGGCACGGACACACACCTCATGAATCTTGATTGTAAATCCATCCAGAGCGCGGACGGCGTGACGCTCTCCGGTGATCAAGCCGCACGCATCCTGGATATCGCGGGGATCGTCGTGAATCGTAATACCATCCCGGGCGACCGGTCAGCCCTGAGGCCCTCTGGCATCAGGATGGGCACATCCTGGATCACGCAGCGAGGGTTCAAGGAGAAAGAAACCGTTGAGTTGGCAGGCATCATCGCTGATGTATTGACATCTTGTGCGCCGTATGATTTCGCCGGGAAGAAGAGCAGGGTGGTGCGAGCCAAGGTTGATTTCGACGTGTTGAATCAGGCCAAACTCGACATCCGGGAGTTGGCAACAGGCGTCGGGATTGATTTTGAACCGACCTCCCATGGGTATCCTCATTTCTATTACCTCGATGATGCGCTTCCCGAGACGCCCTATTTCTCGATCGAACTTGAAGGGGAACATGCTGAAGGCATGCTGCGCTGGATCACAGCCGCCCGTCCTGGGGAGATCGCACCAGGAAAATCGGTGGAAACGAAACTCGCTCTGGACGATGGCGAACTCGTCGATGTCCAATTGGAGTGCGGCGAGGATGGGGAGACGTGGAAATTGATCATTGGGACCAAGCAGGGGGGTCGGGCCATCGCATGGCTGCGTGATCTATCCGACGGTTATGTGGTTTTTGACCCATTCGATATCTACCGCAAATCACCCGGACCAGTCATCGTCCGCCCGGCTGAGGGGCTGGCCGAATTGAGCGATACTGGCGTCTCGGTCGATGGGGAGGATAAGCCCTGGTTTTTGGGGGCGCCGGAGGTGGAAGGGAAAGCATTGCCGCCTTTTACGTGGGAGGAGGGTGAACCAGGTGAGCCGCGTCGGACAGCGCTCTACGAAACCCATAAAGTTATGGGCGCGAAGATGGTTCCCTTTGCAGGTTGGGAGATGCCGGTCTGGTACACCTCCGTGGTTGAGGAACACATGGCCACGCGTCAAGCTGCTGGATTGTTCGACGTGAGCCATATGGGTGTGTACCAGGTCGAAGGCAGCTCGGCATGCGCCTTTCTGGATTCCGTTGTTGCCAATGACGTGGCTGCGCTGGAGATCGGCGAATCGCACTATGCACAATTCCTTGATCCGAAGGGTGGCGTGATTGACGATGCCATGGTCTACCGCCGGAGTGAGGATAAGTATCTGGTGGTCGTGAACGCATCGAATGACGACAAGGATTGGGCATGGCTCAATGCCGTCCGAGACGGAGGTGTGCGTGTGGATGAGGCGCGCCCGTGGTCATCCGCTTTTGGTCGGAAATGCCGGCTGAGGAATCTGCGTGATGCCGAAGCGGGGGAGGAGATGCGAGTAGATCTAGCCATCCAGGGACCCAAGAGTAGGGAGATCCTGCTCGCGCTGGGCTGCGAGGATGCCACTGCAGAGCGTCTGAATAAATTACCCTGGGCGGGAGTCATGGAGGGGGTATTCGGGGGGATCGATCTTGTGGTCAGCCGTACGGGGTATACGGGCGAGCGTATTGCATTCGAGATGTTCGTGCATCCTGAAAAGAGTGTGCAGTTGTGGCAGAAGTTGATCGAAGTTGGCGAACCGTTCGGGCTATTACCCGTTGGCCTGGGGGCGCGGGACTCGCTCCGGACGGAGGCAGGTCTGCCCCTCTATGGGCATGAGATGGCTGGAGAAAGAGCGCTGGGTGTAGGAGACGCGGGATTTGCCGCCTATGTCAAAGTGTACAAACCATGGTTCATCGGTAGGGAGGCGTTCCTGCGCCAGGAGGCAGAACGCAAAGCCGAGGTCACAAGGTTCCGTTTCGAGGATCGCGGGGTGCGTATGGCGCACTATGGAGATCCTATGGTCGACAAGCGTGGGAAGGTCATCGGGTTTGTCACCTCTTGTGCGGTGGATAAGGAGGGGTATTTGCTCGGACAAGCGCATCTGGAGAGGAAATCGCTCGAACCCGGGACCTCCATCGCGGTGTTCCAGGGCGCTTCAAGCAAGGCGGGTAAAGCTCCAGGGGAGGTGGCCATGGGGGATCGGCTCACCATTCCAACCCCGGCAAAGGTGCTCACCCGTTTTCCGAGGTAAGTGCACCCAGCTATGTATTATGGGAAAAAGCCGAATACCCTGTAGCTCGTTACACGGATGATGGGCAAGCGGGGTATGCGGGTGGCAATCTAAATTAGAGCCTTTTTTCTTGGAAGATGTCCCGCACCTGCGAGGCATCTTCACTTCCAGCAGAATTATTGGCGCGAAGCC
>CBDVCG010000149.1:0-5582 GCA_965372425.1 uncultured Anaerolineales bacterium | reverse complement strand
CTCGTGAGGATGATGCTCATCACCTGGCAGCCATTCAAGAGCTACCCCTTCGGAGGCGTAACGTGCGAAGAGCTCGGCAACCGCTTCCGCGAGTTCCCCGTCTACGCTCATGGATACCTCGAGCCATTTCAAATGGATTATGCCCCAAATATTTCTTTGAGGTTTTCGAAGAAGCTTCGTTCCTGGGGATGGACTTCAGTGCCGAGAGTCTCGGCTAGATCTTCGAGGAGTTTCCGCTGTTCTTTCGAAAGTTTCCTGGGAATATCAACAGAGATGATAACGAGCTGGTCGCCCCTTCCGTTTTTCCTTAGATGAGGGACACCTTTATTTCGAAGACGAAGAATTTTTCCTGATTGTGTACCGGATGGGATGGTCAATGGGTCATCTCCATCGAGCGTGGGGATCATGACCTCAGCGCCCAGGGTTGCCTGCGCGATGTTGATGGCCAGGTCGAGAAGGATATCATTCTTCTGGCGTCGAAAGTACTTGTGCGGCTTAACATGGATGACAACATACAAGTTGCCCTGAGGTCCGCCGTTCACACCGGGCTCGCCTTCTGCGGGGATTCGGATCTGTGTTCCATCATCGACACCGGCCGGAATTTCGATCGATTTCTTCACCCTTCGTCGTTCCAACCCTCGTCCGTTGCAGGTGGTACAAGGGGTCGAAACCGTCTCCCCTCTTCCGCCACAGGTTGGACAGGTGCCGACGTTTACCATCGAGCCTAAAAAAGTTTGACGCACTTGGCGAACTTCGCCGCTGCCCTGGCATGTCCCACATCGAATGGGCGTTGTGCCAGGTTCGGCGCCGGAACCCTTACATGCAGAACAAAGTTCCTGACGCGTAAACTCGATCTCACTCTCAATCCCAAAGACTGCTTCCTCGAAATTGAGCGTAAGATCGTAGCGCAGGTCTGCTCCCCGTCGGGGCACATTCCTGCGTCGGCGTCCACCACCACCCATGCTGAAACCAAAAAATTCCTCAAAGATATCCCCCAACCCGAAATCGAAGTCGAAGTCGATGTTCATACCTTTGAGCCCATCGTGACCGAAACGATCATAGGCCGATTTACGTTCCGAGTCTGAGAGAACTGCGTAAGCCTCATTGATCTGCTTAAACCGATCTGCAGAACCCGGTTCGTTGTTCACGTCTGGGTGGTATTGCTTGGCAAGCCCACGGTAAGCTCGACGGATGTCGTCCGAGGACGCATTCCGATCAACCCCTAGAACCTCGTAATAATCCCGCTTATTTGCCATCGTCTCAATGACCTCTTCTCACGAAGGAGAAGGTTTTATATCTCTTGAACCTCGTCCTCAGAGGAGGCGTCAGGCGCTGGATCGCTCTGTGCTTGATCATCACCATCGCTCTGTGTCCCGCTTTCACTTTGCAGCTCGTCCCCCACCTTTGCGATCGTTTCGGAAAGCGATTCGGTAGATTGACGCAGGATGCCTGTATCCTTTTTGTCGATGGCATTCCGAACATCATCCATGCGAGTTTTGAGCTCACCCTGGATGCTGCTCGAAACTCGATCGCTATAATCCCTCAGAATTTTTTCGGCAGTATAAACTGCCTGGTCGGCTGAATTTCTGGCTTGGGCAACATCTCGACGGGCACGATCATGCTCGGCAAATTCTTCGGCCTCACCCTTCATCCGTTTGACCTCATTGTCAGTCAGCCCGGAGGAAGCATGGATAGTGATGGCTTGCGTGTTGCCGGTAGCCTTGTCAAGAGCGCTTACTTTCAAGATTCCATCCGCATCGATATCAAAGGTAACTTCTACCTGAGGTATCCCGCGCGGAGCAGGCGGAATGCCCTCGAGTGTGAAACGGCCAAGTGATTTATTGTCCGCAGCCATGGGCCGTTCACCCTGGACGACATGAATTTCGACTTCGCTTTGATCGTCAGAGGCGGTTGAAAACACCTGGCTCTTTCGTGTGGGTACCGTCGTATTCCTCTCGATCAGACCTGTGGCGACGCCGCCGAGCGTTTCGATTGAAAGTGTTAACGGGGTGACGTCAAGCAGGAGAATGTCCTTTACCTCACCCCCGAGCACGCCGGCTTGAATCGCCGCGCCAATCGCGACAACTTCGTCCGGGTTCACGCCTTTGTGTGGCTCTCGCTTGAATATCTTCTTGACCAAATCCTGTACTGCAGGCATTCTCGTCATCCCACCAACAAGGATGACTTCATCGATGTCTTCGGGTGTGAGGCCGGCATCCGTTAGAGCTTGTTTACATGGCGCGGTGGCGCGCTCAATCAAATCATCTGTAAGTTGCTCGAGCCGGGAACGCGTCAGGGTTACATTGAGATGTTTTGGGCCAGAGGCATCTGCGGTGATGAATGGAAGATTTATCTCTGATTGCATCACGGTTGAAAGCTCAATTTTTGCTTTTTCAGCCGCTTCTTTCAACCGCTGAAGAGCCTGGCGATCCGAGCGGATATTGATCCCCTGGTCTTTGTGGAATTCCTCGGCTACGTAATCGATGATCCGTTGATCAAAGTCATCTCCACCCAGATACGTGTCGCCGTTCGTCGCTTTAACTTCGAATACGCCCTCACCGACGTCCAGGATCGAGATATCGAACGTGCCGCCCCCAAGATCGAATACTGCGATGGTCTCTTCCACGCTCTTATCCAGTCCATAGGCCAAGGAAGAAGCTGTAGGCTCATTGATAATCCTGAGAACTTCCAGCCCAGCGATCTTGCCCGCGTCTTTTGTCGCATTTCGCTGCGCATCGTTGAAGTAGGCCGGGACTGTAATTACAGCCTGGGTGATGCTCTGACCGAGATAAGCCTCCGCATCGGACTTAATCTTGGCAAGAATCATCGCGGAAACCTCCGGTGGCGCATACTCTTTCCCCCCGATAATAACGCGCACATCGCCGTTAGGCGCCTCTGTGACCCTATAGGGGACGATATCAAGTGCCTGCTGGACTTCGTTGTCACTATATTTCCGACCCATAAATCTTTTAATAGAGAAAACCGTGTTTTCTGGGTTTACGATAGCTTGACGGCGGGCGACCTGTCCGACCATTCTTTCGCCCGTTTTAGGATTTGTGGCGACAACTGAAGGTACCAACCGTCCGCCCTCAGACGATGGTATTACGGTTGCCTCCCCGCCTTCCATCACGGCAACGACAGAGTTTGTTGTGCCTAGGTCGATACCAATTATCCTGGCCATTTTTGAGCCCTCCTATTTCGCAACACGAACGAGTGCAGGTCGAAGGACGCGCTCGCCCAATGTATAGCCTCGCTGGGTGAAATCGATGACGTAGCCGCTCTTAAAATGATCGTCTTCCTCGAAGGAAATTGCCTCGTGGTAATTTGGATCGAAGGGTACATTCTCTGGCTCGATCGTTTCTACGCCTTCGGCCTCGAGAAGTGTAATAAATTTCTGGTAAATCAGATCGATCCCAGCGACCCAGTCTTGGGTGTCCTCTCCATTGACTGGTTCGGAAAGTGCACGAGAGAGATCGTCGACGATCCCAAGATAACGTGTGATAACCTCGCTCGTGATCCGCTTCCGAGCATCTTCCCCTTCCCGTTCGACCCGTTTCTTGTAATTTGCGAATTCGGCTCGCGCCCGCTGCCAACCATCCAGGTATTCTGCGGATTCACCCTCCAGACGCTCGATCTGCTCTTCCGAGCTCTCGTCAGAGGGTTCCCCTGGTTCAGCGGCGCTGGCATCCTCATTGCCGTCGTCGGTGGTCTCGCTTTCGACAGCATTGCTCTCGATGAGTTCCTCTTCGGTCGAGGCCTCATTCTCTTTTATTTCCTTTTCTTTTTTGGTCATTGATGCTCCTCGTTATTAGTTTGCATCGATTAAGATTAATTAGAAGTGCCTGCGCTAGGCAGCAAAAGTGTCAATCACAAAATCGCTTAATAAGCCTGCGACATAGCGCACGGTTGAGATCGTGCGACCGTACGCCATTCTTGTAGGACCCAGAACGCCAAGCGCGCCCGTGGCGTAACCGGGGGCGCCGTAGCGAGCCAACACTATTGTGCACTCACGCAGCTCTTCCCAGGCGCCCTCGCCGCCGATGACAACTTGGACTCCACCCACGTTTGGGCTGAGGACATTCGCGAGAACCTCCTCCAGGAAGCTCCGCTCTTCAAGCAGCCTGAGCGTGTTTCTCGCTGCATCCGTGTCTGCGAACTCGGGCTGCGCAAGTACGTTGGTGATGCCGTCGCGATAGATTTCTCCTGTCCAGACAGCGTCAGCTCTGGCCATCACTTCAGCGACTAGCTTCATGACATCCAATGGAAGATCCGCGAATTCCTGACCTTGATGGGGGACCTCCTCGGAATTCTTTCCCCTACAGGCTGTAGTAATTTGCGACGCAGCGAAATCGAGTTGACCCTGATCCATCGGTTCGGCCAGGGTAAGGACTTGTTGCCGTACCTCACCGCCCTGCAGTACGAGCACCAGCAGAACCTGTGGTCCTCGGGTGGAGATAAGCTCGAGATGCTTAAAAATTGCTCTTGCAGGTCGCGGCGTTGTTGCGAGTGAGGCCACCTGTGATTGTTGCGCCAGGATCGAAGCGCTCAGGCGGACCCATTCTTCGATATCAGCAGGGGCTTGGTGGAATTGATGGGAGATCAACCGCTTCTCAGCGGCGGGGAGCTCGGTCTCACCGAGCAACCTGCGGACGAAGTAGCGATATCCATCTTCGGTCGGTACCCGCCCAGCAGAAGTGTGCGGCTGGCGCAGCAGCATGGCATCCGTCAACACGCACATCTCGTGGCGGACCGTCGCAGGGCTCACATCGAGACTGTAACGGGAAACAAGCCGCTTCGAACCAACCGGCTGGGCAGTTTCGTTATATTCGTGGACGATGAGCGCCAAGATCGTCTCCTGGCGGTTTGTTAATTCTCCCAAACCACCCTCTCAATAAGTTAGCACTCTCAATGTGAGAGTGCTAAAATCCAACAATCCATCATACCACACGGTGCGGAAAAGCGTCAAGCAGGCTGTTTGGGGAGGGCCGATGAAGGTGCATTATCTCGGGTAAGATTCACCTTTTCCGAGCGCTCAAATGGGTGAATCAAACGGGAACCGCTGAGTACGCAAAAATATCGTGGCGCGAGGATGACTGAATTGGCCATCGTTGAATTTGTCGAAGGGTTGACAAATGGACCCACGGTGGGTAGATTTACACATCGATGAAACTTTTGAGGTAGATAACTTATGGCAACAATAACAGATTTGACCGATGCGACGTTCGAGCCGGAGGTCGTGGAAGAAGGTGGGGTTGTACTTGTCGATTTCGGAGCCGAATGGTGCCATCCATGCAAGCAGCTCGACCCCGTTGTAGAGGAGCTGGCTGACGAATGGGATGGGCGTGTCCGGGTCATGAAGCTTGATATCGACAACAATATAGATTCAACCATGAAGTATCAGGTCATGGGGGTCCCAACACTTATTCTCTTCAAAGATGGCGAACCCGTGGAAAGGTTGACGGGTTTTATGCCGAAGAAGAAGATCCTCGATAAGCTTTCACCGCATCTGACCTGAGGCGAATTCGCGCTATTGACGAGCGTCCCAGCAGAGCATATACTCGAAACAATTCCATATTCTAAAA